>PITV01000054.1 GCA_017577285.1 Clostridiales bacterium | reverse complement strand
GTATCTGGCGCCGGTGGAATTGAGCATTCCGTTGTACATGGGCGCGCGGTGGATATTGCGGCGGATGATATCATGGGTGGTCTCGTTGGTCCAGGTCAGGTAACACATGGCCCTGTTGATGAGCCGCCGGTCTGTCAGGAAAGAGAAGGGAGTGGGGGGCTCATCGCCCGGCTGGGCTTCCATTTCGTCAAAATCGATGCTGCGGGCATCGATGCGGGCGGGGGTGCCTGTCTTGAAACGGCGCAGCTCAAAGCCCAGATCATTCAGATTCTTTGAAAGGAAGGTGGCGGGCAGCAGTCCCTGGGGACCGCCCTCCCATACCGCCTCGCCGATAATGATGCGGCTTTTGAGATATACACCGGTACAGACCACGGCGGCGCGGCAGGGGATGATGTCTCCCGTATGGGTGCGGATGCCGCTGATCTTTCCGCCCTCTGTGAGCAGATCGGTCACTTCGCCCTGACGCACGGTCAGATGTTCCGTGGAAAAGAGGGTCTTCAGCATGCGGCTCTGGTAGGCGCGCTTGTCGCTCTGTCCGCGAAGAGAATGTACCGCGGGGCCCTTTCCGGTGTTCAGCATGCGCGCCTGCAGCAGGGTGTCATCCGCCGCCAGCGCCATTTCACCGCCCAGAGCGTCTATCTCGCGCACCAGATGGCCTTTGCCCGTGCCGCCGATGGAGGGGTTGCAGGGCATCAGCGCCACGGATTCCATGTTCAGTGTCATCAGCACTGTTTCAAGCCCCATGCGGGCGCAGCACAGCGCCGCCTCGCAGCCGGCGTGACCGCCGCCGATGACCGCTACATCATACATGACAGTTCCCCTCCCGGAAATCAGAATACGCCTTATTTTATGCACATTGCGGTGCGATGTCAAGGAAAAGGAGACAGGAACGCGGGCAAAAGGGACGGACGCGTTTATCCGCGCGGCGGGGCGTTTCACGGAAGGGGGAAAACGACCCGGCGGTGATTGACAGATCATTCCGGCGGGGGTTATAATAACGGCAACAGTTGTCCTGACAAGAGCGGGGCACTGCGGAGGTAGTGTTTGGAATCGGTTCAGTAACAGGGAACATGGTTAAGCAAAAGAAGCGGTGACATGACCGCTTGTTTGTTGATGCCATGCCGCGGGACTGAAGGATGCCGGGCACTTTTTTGATTGCTTTTTTTGCGCTGTCTGCATGCCTTCCGCCGTGTTCCCTGAGATCCCGTCATGTCATTATTCCGGTCATATTTATATTTTACTGAGAAGAAAATGAGGGATCAGCATGACACAGGACATGATAACACTTGAATTTGACAGGATCATAGATCAGCTGCAGCAGTGCGCTGTTTCACAGGCGGCGAAGGAACGGCTCGCTGAAACGGCGCCTGTTCTGAACGAGGGCCTCTGCGCCGCGCGGATGGAGGAGACCACCGCCGCGTTCCGGGTCATGGACGGCGCCGGTCTGCCGCCGCTTGCGGAGATGGACGGGCTGGAGGAATGTCTGGATGAGGCGGTGCGGGGAGGCATGCTGCTGCCGGCGCAGCTGAGCGGCGTGGCGCGGTTCTGCACCACCATCCGCCGTATGCGGCGCTATCTGGAGAATGCCAGGCAGTTCAGCGCCGGCATTGCTTCATGGTGTACCGAATTCCCGGATCTGAGCGGGGCGGAGGAGGAGATCGAACGCTCCGTGCGGGAGGACAGCATCCTGGATGACGCCTCTCCGGTGCTGCGGGATCTGCGCCGCCGCCGCGAGCGCGCCGAACAGGAGATCCGCGAGAAACTGAACCGGATCCTTCTCCGCCACCGCGCGTCCCTGGCGGACAGCTATATCACCCAGCGGGGCGGCTGCTATGTGGTGCCGGTGCAGAAGCGCTTCCAGAGCACGTTTCCCGGGCGCGCTGTGGAATCCTCCGCCAGGGGGAATACCGTTTTTATGGAGCCCTCCGCGGTGCGGGACACCCGCCAGGTGCTGGAAGGGCTCATGGTCGATATCGATGCCGAGGAGCGAAGGATCCTGTGGTGCCTCAGCGACCGGGTGGCATCTGAAGAGGACGCGTTCCGCGGCGCCATCCGGGTGATGACCGATCTGGACGCCCTTTTTGCCCGCGCCAAACTGAGCGACAGGATGAAAGCCCGGCCGGTGAGCATCACGGCTGAACGGAGGATCCGTCTGGTGCAGGCGCGGCATCCGCTGCTGGACCGGGATTCCTGCGTGCCGCTGGATCTGGCGTTTTCCGCTCCCGATACCGGCATCGCGGTAACGGGCCCCAATACGGGCGGAAAGACCGTGTGCCTGAAGACGGTGGGACTGCTGACCATGATGGCGCAGAGCGGCCTGCACATCCCCTGCGGGGAAGGGACCGAGATCGGCATGATGGACCGGGTGCTGTGCGATATCGGCGACAGCCAGAGCATCAGCCAGAACCTTTCCACCTTTTCGGGACATATGACCAATGTGATACGCATCCTGAAGGAGTGCAGCAGGGACAGCCTGGTGCTGCTGGATGAACTGGGCAGCGGAACGGATCCGGCAGAGGGCTCGGGCATCGCCGCGGCGGTCCTTGAGGAACTGCTGAGGCGCGGATGCTTCTTTATGGTCACCACCCACGATCCTCAGATCAAGCAGTGGGCGGAGCAGACGGAGCATGTGGTCTCCGCCCGGATGGCCTTTGACAGGGTCTCCCTGATGCCGCTGTACCGGCTGGAGATGGGGCTCAGCGGCGAAAGCTGCGCCATCGAGATCGCCCGGCGTCTGGGCATGGATGAAGGGCTGCTTTGCCGCGCCCGTCAGGTGGCGGATCACGGCCCGGAGGCGAAGGAGGACGGGAAAAACCGCCGCCGTCCCATGCGCGTGCCCGGCAGCCGTCTGCAGCGCGTGGAGAGGACGGAAAAGGGGGATTTCGAGCACTTTCACATGGGGGACAGCGTGGCCCTTCTGCCCGGGCATAAGACCGCTATCGTGTATCAGCCTGCCGATGAGGAGGGCAATGTGATCATCCAGCTGCAGGGTAAAAAGATCACCGTGCGGCACAACCGCCTTCAGCTGCTGGTGCCGGCAAGTGAGCTTTATCCGCCGGATTATGATTTTTCCATCATTTTTGATACAGTGGCAAACCGCAAGGCCGCCCATACCATCTCCCGCAGATATGACGCTGACGCGGTGGTGGTGCTGAAGGAAGGAAGACCTGATGATGACAGAAAGAAAAGTGACTGAAATGGACAGATGTGAAAAATACAGGAAATATCTGACAAAGGAGGATCTGATGGGCCCCAGCTCCTTCCGTCTGCTGGATGAAATGCTGACGAAAGGCCCCTCGGACGCCTGCCGCGGCCGCGTGCTGGATCTGGGCTGCGGAAACGCCCTTACATCCATCTTCGCGGTGAATGAGACATCCGCGAAGACGGTATACGCCTTTGACCTGTGGATCTGTGCCAGTGATAATCTCAGGCGCATCCGGGAGGCGGGGCTGGAGGACAAAGTCATCCCTATCCACGGGGATGCCACGGATATGCCCTTTGCCCATGACTGGTTCGATGCCGTCATCAGCGTGGACAGCTATCATTATTTCGGCGGCAGGAAGGGTGTTTTTTCTGATAAGCTCCTGCCCTTTGTCAGAAAGGGCGGTCATGTGATGATCGCCGTTCCCGGCCTGAAGAAAGAGCCGGAGGGAGAGCTGCGCGCGCTTTTTGAGGCCTGGGCGGAGGGGGATGACGCCCTGCTCTTCCATACCCCGCGGTGGTGGAAGGATCTGCTGAAGGAGGAATGCAAGGATACCTGTGATATCACTGTCACAGAATGTGAATGTGCTGACGCCGCCTGGAAGGAATGGTTCGATACCGGGCATGAGTTCGCGCTCCGCGACCGGGAGTTCCTGTCCAAAGGGCTGGACAGCATTCTGGATTTCGTGTTCATGTATATCCGGAAACGGTAAAAGAACAGCCCTGTGTTCTGAAAACACTTGCCTCCGGAAACGGCCGCGTCTATAATGGACAAAAACCGCGGGAGGCATTCTTATGGCTGAGATCCTTGAAACCGTAATGATCATCTGCTTCGGCATTTCCTGGCCTGTCAATCTGATCAAGGCGATCCGCTCGAAAACCACGAAGGGAAGCAGTCTGCTGTTCCTCTGCCTCATAGAGGGCGGTTATCTGGTGGGGATCACGGGAAAATTCCTCAATGCCGAATATATGGCAAATATCGGCACCAAATGGTATGTGCTGTTCTTCTATATCCTGAACGCCCTTATGGTGGCTGCCAACCTGTGCATATGGTTTCGCAACAGAAAGCTGGACAGGCAGGCGCGGCAGACAGACCGCTGATGACGTTCAGGGATGCCGCCCGGCGTATCGCCTGTACAAGGCTGAAGCGCGGGCAGTAAAAACGGCAGAGAAAAACTCCTCCGGATCATTTCCGGGGGAGTTTTCGCGTCCGGAGCTTGGATATCACGCGGTTCATGGTCAGAACAAAAGAGGGTTTGCACTTGACATTATGCTCCAAATGGAGCATAATATTACACACGGCCGGATCATAAATGGAGGTGATCGCAATGACATCCGAAAAAGTATCTGTGAATATCAATGATGAAATCCTCTCCGGGATCGATCTGCTGGTGGAGGACGGTTTCTATGCCAACAGGAGCGATTTTATCAACAGAGCTGTGGAGGCTCAGATCGAAAAGGAAAGGAAGAACATCGAAAAGCTGCTGGAGATCCACTCCAAGGAAAAGGCCGTTGAGCAGCTCAATGAGCATCAGTGGTTCGTGGGCATCCAGACCATCGGCCGCGAGTATCTTGAACAGGTGAAGGAGCAGGGAATGCATCTTCGCATTAAAGGATTCGGCGTGCTTTACTTTGAGAAAGACGCGGATGACGCGCTGATCTTCGATACGGTCGCCTATATTTCGGGCAAGATCCGTATCATGGCGAATGACGCCGTAAAGGAGCATTTCCGCGCCGTGCAGGAGGAGAACCGCGGCCGCGGAAACCGCGCCTGACACGCCCAAAACGGCGGGAGACCGCCCCTGAAAAACGCTTTTCCGGGTCTTGCCGGATACAGGACCGCCGGGCCGCGCCTTTTGGCTGCCTCCGGTGATCCTGTTTTTGTATAAAAATGCGCAAAATGTGAAAAATTTTAATATTTTTTATTATATATAGGAAAAAAGTGTTTCCAAAACGAAAAAAGTGTGTTACAATATAAGCGGTAAAGATTGGCCCTTTTGGGTGTTTGAGTATGGAGGAATTATGTCCGAAGATCTGAACCTGAACGGTACCGTTCCCCAGTCTGTGCATTATGATGAGAACCAGATCCAGGTGCTGGAGGGCCTTGAGGCTGTCCGCAAGCGCCCCGGCATGTACATCGGTTCCACCGATAACCGCGGGCTGCACCATTGCGTATATGAGATCGTAGACAACGCCATCGATGAAGCGCTGGCGGGCTACTGCACACATATCGAAGTCACTCTGAACAGGGACGGCAGCTGCACCGTGCGCGATAACGGTCGCGGCTTCCCTGTGGGCATCCATCCCAAGATGGGCCGCCCCGCTGTGGAGGTGTGCCTCACCGTGCTGCACGCCGGCGGCAAGTTCGGCGGCAGCGGCTACAAGGTGTCCGGCGGTCTGCACGGCGTGGGCGCCAGCGTGGTGAACGCGCTGTCAAAGCACCTGCGCGTGGAAGTGCGTCAGGATGGCAAGGTGTATGAGCAGGAGTACAACATCGGCAAGATCGAGTATGACCTGCGCGTCATCGGCGCCACGGAGGAGACCGGCACCACCGTTCAGTTCTGGCCAGACATCCGCAGTGATGAGAACCCCGGCGGCGTGTTCGATCCGGGCATCACGTTCGATTACGACACGCTGAAGAACCGCATCCGTGAAATGGCCTTCCTGAACAAGGGCATTAAGCTGACCCTCAGGGATGAACGGCCCGAGGAACCGGTCGAGCGCGTGTTCCACTTTGAAGGCGGTATCCGGGAATTTGTCCGCCATATCAACAAGAACAGGGAAGTGCTGTTCCCCGATCCCATCTATATCGAGGGCGTCCGCAATGACGTGAGCGTGGAAGTGGCGCTGCAGTACAACGACAGCTATCAGGAGCTGGTATACGCCTATGCCAACAACATCCGCACTCCCGAAGGCGGCACCCACCTGACCGGTTTCCAGACGGCGCTCAGCCGCGCCATCAATGATTACGGCCGCAAATACAAGATCCTCAAGGATGCCGATGCCAACCTGAAGGGCGAGGACACCCGCGAATCCCTGGCCGCCATCGTATCCATCAAGATGCCCGAGCCCCAGTTCGAGGGCCAGACCAAGAGCAAGCTGGGCAACAGCGAAGTGCGTCCCATCGTGGACAGGCTGGTATACGAGGGCCTTTCCACTTATCTGGAGGAGACTCCCGCCGTGGCGCGCATCATCCTGGACCGCTGCCTGAACGCTGCCCGCGCCCGCGAGGCGGCCCGCAAGGCCCGTGATATGACCCGCAGGAAGACCGTTCTGGAGAGCGGGAGCATGCCCGGCAAGCTGGCGGACTGCTCCGAGCGCGACCCCGCCAAGTGCGAGATCTTCATCGTTGAGGGCGACAGCGCCGGCGGCAGCGCCAAGGAAGGCCGCGACCGTCATTTCCAGGCCATCCTGCCCCTGCGCGGCAAGATCCTGAATGTTGAAAAGACCCGTCTGGACAGGATCCTCGTGAGCGAGCAGATCAAGAATATGATCACCGCCTTCGGCTGCGGCATCGGAAGCGAGTTCAACCTGGACAAGCTGCGCTATCACCGCATCGTGTGCATGACAGATGCCGATGTGGACGGCGCGCATATCCGCATCCTGATGCTGACCTTCTTCTACCGTTACATGCCAGAGCTCATCAAGCAGGGCTATGTGTACAGCGCCATGCCGCCTCTTTACAAGGTGAGCAAGGGCAAGCAGGAATATTATGTGTACAGTGATGAGGAACTGCAGCAGAAGCTGGACGAGCTGGGCCGTGACAACAAGTACGAGATCCAGCGCTACAAAGGTCTGGGCGAAATGAGCTCCGAGCAGCTCTGGTCCACCACCATGAACCCCGAGACCCGCACCATGAAGCGTTTCGATCTGGGTGACGCCATGGCCGCCGATGAGATCTTTACCCTGCTGATGGGCGATCAGGTGGAGCCCCGCCGCGAGTTCATTGAGCAGAACGCCAAGATGGTCACCGACCTGGATCTGTAAGAGAAGGAGGAGAGAGAATAATGAGCGATATTCAGGATCGTCTGCTTTCCGCGGACCTTGAGACCGAAATGAAAACCTCCTTCATCGCTTATGCGATGGCGGTCATCATCAACCGTGCCCTGCCCGATGTGCGCGACGGCTTGAAGCCCGTGCACCGCCGCATCCTGTATGACATGAACGAACTGGGCATGACGCCCGATAAGCCCACCCGCAAGAGCGCCCGTCTGGTGGGCGATGTGCTGGGTAAATTCCATCCCCACGGCGATGCCAGCGTGTATGACGCCATGGTGCGTCTGGCGCAGGATTTCAACATGCGCTACAAGCTGGTGGACGGCCAGGGCAACTTCGGCTCTGTGGACGGCGACGGCGCAGCCGCCATGCGTTACACGGAAGCCCGTATGAGTAAGATCTGCACCTATATGCTGGCGGACATCGAAAAGGACACCGTTGACTTCATGCCCAACTTCGATGAAACGCTGATGCAGCCCACCGTGCTGCCCTCCCGCTTCCCCAACCTGCTGGTGAACGGTTCCTCCGGTATCGCCGTAGGTATGGCGACGAATATCCCGCCCCACAATCTGGGCGAGGTCATTGACGGCGCCATCTGCCTGATCGACAATCCCGACGCGGGCCTCGATGAACTGATGGAGCACATCAAGGGCCCTGATTTCCCCACCGGCGGCATCATCCTGGGCCGCACCGGCATCCGCGAGGCCTACTATACCGGCCGCGGCAAGATCACCGTCCGCGGGCGCACCAATATCGAGGAAATGGGGAACAGCCGTCAGCGCATCGTCATTTCCGAGATCCCCTACGGCGTGAACAAGGCGAAGCTGGTGGAAAAGATCGCCGAGCTCGTGCACGAAAAACGGCTGGAGGGCGTCAGCGACATCCGTGATGAGAGCGACCGCAACGGTATGCGCATCGTCATCGAGCTCAAGCGCGATGTGCAGAGCCAGGTGGTGCTGAACTTCCTGTACAAGCACACCCAGCTGCAGGATACCTTCGGCGCCATCATGCTGGCGCTGGTGGACGGCCAGCCCAAGGTGCTGTCCCTGCGCGACATGCTGTACTATTACATCAAGCATCAGGAGGAAGTGCTCACCCGCCGCACCCGCTATGATCTGGACAAGTCCCTTGCCCGCGCCCATATATTGGAAGGTCTGCTGAAGGCGCTGGACAACATCGACGAGATCGTGCAGATCATCCGTTCCAGCAAGGATCCCAACGAGGCGAAAGCCGTGATGATGGAGCGCTTCGGATTCTCCGACAAGCAGGCGCAGGCCATCCTGGATATGCGTCTTGCCCGTCTTACCGGACTGGAGCGCGACAAGCTGCTGCAGGAATACGAGGAACTGGAAAGGACCATCGAATACCTGAATTCTCTGCTGGCGGACCGCGACAAGCTGATGGGCGTCGTGAAGGATGAGCTGACCGAGATCAAGAACAAATTCGGCGACAAGCGCCGCAGCGAGCTCTCCGTTATCGAGGGCGAGATCGATATTGCCGATCTGATCGCCGTGGATGACATGGTGGTCACCCTGACCCACTTCGGCTATGTGAAGCGCCTGAGCAAGTCCACCTACCGTGCCCAGAACAGGGGCGGCAAGGGCGTCAGCGGCATGACCACCCGCGAGGAGGATTACGCCGAGTATATCCGCACCATCAACAGCCATGACGATGTCATGTTCTTCACCAACATGGGCAGGGTATACACCCTCAAGTGCTATGAGATCCCCGAGTGCAGCCGCACCGCCCGCGGTACCGCCATCGTGAATCTGCTGCAGCTGTCCCCCGGCGAGAAGGTTACCACCATGATCCCCATGCCCGAGGCTGAGGACGGCAAGTGCCTGATCATGGCGACCCGCAACGCTGTCATCAAGAAGACCATGCTCAGCGAGTTCCGCCATCTGCGCAAGAGCGGCCTTATCGCCATCGTTCTCAATGAGGGCGATGAACTGGTGGGCGTCGAGGAGTGCATGGACGGTCAGGAGCTGATGCTGGGCACCCGCGGCGGCCGCGCTATCCGCTTCAATGAGCGTCTGGTGCGCGCGATGGGCCGCGCCAGCCACGGCGTGCGCAGCATGCGCCTGGATGAGGGCGATATCGTGACCGATATGTGCGTGGTGGAGGAAGGCGCGCTGGTGCTGAACATCTCCGAGAACGGCTACGGCAAGCGTTCCGATCCCGAGGACTACCGCGAGACCAACCGCGGCGGCAAGGGCGTTACCGCCATGAAGCTCACCGACAAGACCGGTCCCATGGTGTGCCAGCTGATGGTGCATGAGGATGAGGATATCATCCTGATCACCGATGACGGCACCATCATCCGCACCGCCGCCGCCGATGTGCGCGCCTGCGGCCGCGTATCCCAAGGCGTGCGCCTCATGCGCATCGCCGAGGGCAGCCGCATCGTGGGCATTGCCCGTGTGGACAAGGAAGAGGAAGAAGCGGATGAAACGCCTGTGACCGGTGACGGCACAGAGATCGAAGCGGAAACCGAAGCCGCTGATGAAACGGATGAATTTTCCGGGGCTGTGACGGACAGCGAAACCGGGGCTGAATCTGAAGCCGGCGAGACGGATGATGAGGTCTGATACCCCGGATAACTGACAGGAGCATATGAGGGGCGAAGCAGTATTCGCCCCTTTTTATTCCGGAGGCGGCTTTCTGCTGAGGGGGCGGCTTTTGCCCCGTCCTTCATCCGGAAAGTACCGGAAAAAGAGAAATCGCGCGAAACAGTTTTCATTTGAAGGAGTTCCACTCTTTATGACAAGCAAACAGAAATCCCTGGTGGGCGGCGTCAGCATCCTGGCGGTAGCCGGCATCATCTGCAAGCTGGTCGGCGTTCTGTACCGCATCCCGCTGGCCAATACGGTCGGCGGCGTGGGCCTGGGCGTGTACAGCAAGGTGTTCCAGAGCTACAATCTGCTGCTCACCATTTCCTCCGCCGGCATCCCGGTGGCGATCTCCAGAACGGTCAGCTTCTATACCACAAGGAATGATCCGCGCACCGCGAAGCGGGTGTTCAGGATCGCCCTGCTGTTCCTTGGCGTTCTGGGCTTTATCACCACCGTGCTGATGATCGCCGGAAGCAGCGTGCTTTCCGGATGGGTGAAATCCCCCGAAACGAAGGCCGGCTATATCGCGATCGCGCCGTCTCTGCTGCTGGTATGCCTGATGAGCGCATTCCGCGGCTATATGCAGGGGCACCGCAAAATGGTGCCCACCGCCATCTCCCAGCTCATCGAGCAGGTGGGCAAGCTGGCGGTGGCGCTGCCGCTGGCGGTGATCGGCACCAACAGGGGCGGCCCCGCGTACGGTGCCGCCGGCATGCTGCTGGGCACCTCCGCCGCCGAGGCCGTGGCGCTGGCGTACATGGTGTTCACCCATTACAGGAGCAGGTCGGAGTTTGCCTCCATTGAACAGGATCCCGGTGCGGAAACGCCTTCCGGCGGCAAGCTCGGCAAAGATCTGCTGGCCATCGCCGTCCCCATCACCATCGGCGCCTGCATCGTGCCGCTGGCGGGGTGGATCGACAGCCTGATGGTGACCCAGCTGATGGAGAGCAACGGCATCGCCGGCGTATCCTTCGCCGGCATGGAGGACGCGGCGGAGCTGCTGCATCAGGAGGCCATGACCCGTTACGGGCTGTATTCCTCCGTGGTGCTTTCGCTGATCAATGTGCCCACCGCCATCGCCATGGCGGTCTCCACCAATCTGGTGCCCGATATCACCTCCGGCATCGCGAGGGGAGACAGGGAATATGTGGCGAAGGAGAGCCTGACGGGCCTGCGCATCGCAGCTGTGGTGGGCTTTCCCTGCTCTGTGGGCATGAGCGTGCTGGCGCGTCCCATCCTGTATATGCTGTATCTGGGCAAATATACCCCCGCGCAGCTGGATATCGCGGCGCAGGTGCTGGAACTGAGCGCCCTCACCATCATCCTGTTCACCATGGTGCAGGCCACCTCCGGCATCCTGCAGGGCTGCGGGAAACAGCGGATCCCCATGTACACGCTGGCGGCGGGCGTCATATGCAAGATCGGTCTCAACTTCCTTCTGATCGGTGATCCGGATATCAACATCCACGGCGCGCCTGTCGCGTCCCTCGTGTGCTACAGCGTGTCCATGATCCCCAATCTGTACTTCGTGAAAAAATACACCGGCTGCAGGCTGGATATCTCCGCCATCGTGCTGCGGCCGCTGGCCGCCGCCGCGGTCATGGGCGGGATCGTGTACGCCCTGTGGAGATTCGTGTTCACTGAAAGCGCGCTGGACAGCCGCCTGATCACCGCGGTGGCGGTGGTCGTGTGCCTGATCGCCGGCATTCTGGTTTTCGGCGTGTGCGCCTTCGCCTTCAGGGCGGTCCGGGCGGATGACCTGCCCGGCAGGCTGGCCGGAAAACTGAAGAAGATCAAATTCATTTCCTGACAGGAGAAGATCCCTTTATGAAACAGATCACTGTTGTCTCTCTGGGGCCCGGAAGCCGGGAGCATCTGACGCTGGGTGCCCTTGAGAGAATGAAAAACGCGGAAAAGGCGGGAAAACTCATCCTGCGCACCGGCCTGTGCGATGCCGCCGCCTATCTCAAGGAGCATGGCTTCGTATTCGAAACGCTGGATGATGTTCACGAGCGCTGTGAGGATTTTGAGGAACTGGCGCAGGAGTGCGTTAAACGCGTTCTGGAGGCCGCGCAGGAGAATGAGGTCTGTTATGCCGTGCTGGATGCTTCTCAGGACGAGACAGCCCGTAAACTGGCCGCAGCGGCGTCCTGCGTCATCCTTTCGGGCGTGACGGTGACCGGGCCGCTCCTGGCGGCGCTCGGCGCGGAGGATCATGCCGTGCAGACGGCGGACGGGCTGGAGATCACCGGCGTGCAGCAGCCCCTGCTGATCACCGAGCTGGACAACCGCATGCTGGCGGGGGAGTGCAAGCTGAAGCTGCTCTCCTGGTATGACGCGGATACGAAAGTGAAATTCTTCCCGCCCTCCGAGGCTGCTGTCCGCGGCTTCACCGAGATCGCGCTGTCTGATCTGGACCGGCAGAAGGCTTATAACCACACCTGCGCCGCGTTCATCCCCGTGGAGGGTCTGCTGGAAAAGAAGCGCTATGACTTTTATGATCTGGTGCCCATCATGGGCATCCTGCGTGCGCCGGGCGGCTGCCCCTGGGACCGGGAGCAGACCAATACCACCCTCCGCCCCTACCTGATCGAGGAAAGTTACGAGGTGGCGGACGCCATCGATCACGAGGACTGGGAGCATCTGGCTGATGAACTGGGGGATGTGCTGCTGCAGGTGGCTTTCCACGCCAATATCGCGGAAAGCACCGGCACCTTTGAACTGAGCGATATCACCACCGCCATCTGCGCCAAGATGATCCGCCGGCACCGTCACATTTTCGGAAACGATGTGTGCGAGGATGCCGCCGCCGTTTCCCGCAACTGGGACAAAATCAAGCAGGAGGAGCGGCAGACGAAGGATCAGGGCGAGGTGCTGAAGGATGTGGCGGTGGGCATGGAGCCGCTGCTGCGGGCCGCCAAGGTGCAGAAGAAGGCCCGGGATGTGGGCTTTGACTGGGATGACCCGCGGGACGCGCTGCAGAAGGTGCATGAGGAAGCGGAGGAAGTGCTGCAGGCGCTGGACAGGAATGACAGCGAAAATCTGCAGGAGGAACTGGGCGATCTGTTCTTCTCCTGTGTGAATGTGAGCCGTCTTTGCG
>PITV01000053.1 GCA_017577285.1 Clostridiales bacterium | reverse complement strand
AAGGCCCGCTGGCCGGACTGCCGTTCCTTATCAAGGACAATATCGATGTGGCGGGGCTGCATACCACGGCGGGAAGCCTGGCGCTGAAGGACCACATCGCGAAAGAGGACGCGCCGGTGGTGACCGCCCTGCGCCGGGCGGGCGCAGTGATCCTGGGCAAGACCAATATGACCGAGTTTGCCAACTTCACCGCGAAGGGCATGCGGGGCGGCTACAGTTCCCGCGGCGGTCAAGTGTACCATGCCTATGACAGAGACCGCGATCCCAGCGGGTCCAGCTCGGGCTCCGCCGTGGCGCTGTCGGCGGGACTGTGTGCCGCCGCTCTCGGCACGGATACTTCTTTTTCCGTAGTGATCTGTGCCGCAGAGCACGGCGTCTGCGGTTTCAAGCCGGTGATGGGTGCCCTGTCTCAGCAGGGGATCATCCCCATTTCCCGCACAATGGACAGCGCGGGCATAATGGCGCGGGATATGCAGGATGTGCTGATCATCTACTCCGCTCTGAGGGGGATTCCTCTGATGGATATCAAACCCGCGGAGCCGGCGAAAATGCGGCTGGCGATCAATACTGCAAATCATTCCATGACATCCAAAACGCAGCTCATGCGCTACGGAAGGCTTCTGAAGAAAATGGAAGCCGCGGGTGTAAAAACAGAGAAGATCGAGCAGATGCCCATGCTTTCGCAGATACAGATCATGGCGGGCGAGTTCGGCCCCGGTCTGGAGAAGTATCTGGCGGGTGCCGGGGACGCGCCGGAGACGCTTAAGGAGATCGTGGAGATCTACCGCGCCGATCCCGCTATGACAAAGTACGGCATTGCCCTGCTGGAAATGGCGCTGAACGCGCAGCAGGATCCCGATAAATCCGCCTATGAAAAGGCAATGGAAGAACGGGAACAACTGCGGGCATCTGTACTGGAAGAGTTGAAGGATTTCGACGCCTGTCTGGTGACGGGCCCCACCAATGTATGCCACCTTGCCGGCATACCGTCCCTTTCTGTTCCCTTCTGTATGGGAAAAGACGGCCTTCCCTGCAGTGCCATCCTGTACGGTACGGATGAGGAAAGGCTGCTTTCCGCCGCGCTGACCATAGAGAGCTTCTCGACCGGGATCAGGCCGCCGAAACTGTAAGCACCGCAGGTAAAACAATGATTGATAAACCTGTGATCGAAAAAACAAATGTGCGTCCCGCGTGCGAGAAAGACGCGGTCAGTGTCTGCCGCCTGATGGAGATACTTGAAGAAAAACGCTTGCCCGGGCAGATTTTCCGGGAACGCTTCGCGCGCTTTATCGGAAAAAGCGGATACATCGCCCTCGTATATGATGAGGGCGGCGTAAAAGGCTTCCTTTCCGCCCGGTATGAGGAAACACTGCACCGGGAGGGACTGTGTGCCGAAATACTGGATATCTGTGTGGATCCCGCCTGCCGTTCGCGGGGCGTCGGCGCGGTGATGCTGACGGAGGCGGAAAAACTGCTCTGGCAGGCGGGTGCGGAAATGATCAAGGTATCATCCGGTACCGGCCGGACAGACGCCCATCGCTTCTACCTGAAGAACGGGTATGAAACAGACCATATCAATTTCCGCAAGTACCGGCAGAATGAACAGGATTTAAAGGAATGACCACTTCACAGTGCAAAGACGCCGTATGGCTGTGCTCGCAGGAAGCATACCACATATACGCCCCGTGTATGTATAAACCCGCGTTGGATAAATACCGGTCGGAAATGCAGTCTTTCCTTACAAATCCCGATATTTTCATATTCGTGTACCGGGAGGAGGATGAGCCGTTCGGCATACTGGTGCTCATGGTGACAGACACCGCAGCCGCACAGATCGAGGGGATCGCGGTAAGCACTGCGCACCGGAACAAAGGCGCCGGAAGTATCCTGCTGCGGGAAGCCATCCGCCAGATGGATCTTGGCAAGGTCTGTGCCGAAACGGATGATGACGCTGTGGGGTTCTACAGGCGGTTCGGTTTTGAAGTGAACGGCAAACTGAAACACTATACCGGCGGGAATGTTATGCGGTATAGCTGTGTTTGGGAAAAAGACAGAAATAATATGAAAGCATAAAAAGAAACGGAAAAACGGAGGTAAACCGCATGTTTGCGTATATCTGGCCACTGGGCCTCGTGGTGATATCCAATGTGTTTTATCACATCTGCGCGGATTCCGTGCCCGAAAAGGCAAATCCCTTCGCTTCGCTGACCGTCACCTATATCGTGGGCGCGGCGGCATCCCTGATCATGTATTATGTGCTGAACAGGGACGGGAATATCCTGAGGGAATACGGCAAAATGAACTGGGCGCCCTTTGTGCTGGGGCTTGCCATTGTGGGGCTGGAGGTCGGTTTCATTTATGCTTACAAGGCAGGCTGGCAGGTGAGCACCGCGCAGCTGGTGGCATCCGCCGCCCTGTCCATCATACTGGTCTTTGTCGGATATTTCATGAAGGGTGAGCCCATCACCTGGAACAAGATCGCGGGCATCATCGTGTGTCTGGGAGGACTGGTGCTGATCGGCATCAAGTGAACGGTTTGATGATAACAGGAGAACGGATATATGGAATATGAGATCATCGCGCTGCCCAAAGAGCAGTGGAAAGGGACTGTCATCCCCATGGTGACCCGGAATGACAGCTATTATGATGTGGAAATGAGCCCGCTGGACGGGAGCGGATGCGAGATCCGGCTTGTAAGGAAAAATTTTGGAGAGACCGTGGTGCATACGCCTGAGGAATATGATTTTCCCGATAAACTATATCAGGATCACTGGGAGAACGCCGAGGCTTACGGTGTAGTGAATGATAACGGTGAAATGCTGGCGTGCATCGAGGTATGCCCCGAGGAATGGAGCAACCGTCTGATGGTGACTGAACTGTGGGTATCCGAAGAAATCAGGAGGCAGGGTGTCGCGAGGCGGCTGATGGACAAAGCCAAGGAGATCGCCCGGGCGCAGAAGCGCAGGGCCATCATTCTGGAGACCCAGTCCTGCAATACCGGCGCCATCGGGTTTTACCTGAGTCAGGGCTTTCAGCTGATCGGCTTCGATACCTGCTGCTATACCAACAGGGATATTGAAAGAAAAGAAGTGCGCTTTGATCTGGGATATTTCTTTGATATGAAAGGACGCCATGAGTGAGCGCCCGGAGGGATTGTAACATGATGAATAATACCAATGAAAGACGTGCCTGCGATGTGTATATGCACGGACAGGTGCTGGGCACCCACTGCTTCCGTTTGCGGGGCGGTTTCCTTGTGGAGGACGAGTATTCCGAGATAGAGGAAAAGACCTTCCTGCCCGGCGGCGAGACGGGAACGGCGGCGACAGTTCTTGCTTCTCTCGGTGTGAATGTAAGACTGGCGGGCACGCATATCGGGTATGAAGTGGCGCCCATGCTGAAGGATTTCTATAAGGACAAGTCTGTTGACCTGTCCTCTCTTACCTTTGACCCTGAATATCCGGGGCTCATGGATTACGTGATCGTCAGCGGGCTTTCACGCACACCCATGGGCATGTTTCAGCAGCTCTATGAGAAGGGCGTCAAGCGCTGGAACATGCCGAAGGAGGAGGATATCGTGAACTGCCGGGTGGCAGGCATCGATCCCTTCTTTCAGGAGGAGACACAGGCCGCGGCAGAACTGTGCGTGAAGCACGGAAAGCCCTATGTGACCATCGACAGTCCCCATGACACCTACCTCCACCGGCACTGCGCCGTCAATGTGGTGAGCAAGGAGTGCATGGGCGGCTATTACAGGGATACGCCGAAAGAGGAAGCATTCAGGCTGCTGTGCGAAAATACCGACGGTCTGGTCATCATCACCTCCGGTGAGAAAGCCATGTGGTGGGGCCGGAAAGGACAGGAGAAGCATCTCACCATGCCCTTTGATGTGGAAGTGAAAAGCACCCTGGGCGCCGGCGACACCTTCAAAGCGGGCTGTCTGTACGCCCTGCTGCATGGAATGAGCGATGAGGAAACGGTGCGGTTCGCTTCAGCATGCTCCGCCATCGCCGTAAGCAGGTTTCCCCTGCCGCTCTATCCTCCCAGGCTGGATGAAGTGACGGCTCTGGTGAACGGCAGGTAAATCTTGGAATGATACGGGGACAAAAGAATGGATGAACAGATCAGAAAGGATTATGACGCGCTGATCACTTTCTGGAACAGCGTATTCACCATGTCTGATGAAGACAAAGCGCAGGGAGCGGAAGGCATCGATCCCGATGAAGACTGGAAAAGTCTCGCTCCCTCCGAAAAACTGCTGAACGCGGCCTGTGACCTTGGAAGCAGGAACAGGGTACTGGACTACGGCTGCGGTGACGGCTGGGCCGGGATCGCGGCAGCGAAAAGCGGATGCAGAAATGTGGTCTGCGCGGATGTGATCCCGGCAGGGATCGATATGGCGAAGTACTACGCCGGGCTTTTGAAAACCGGGGATGCCATCGATTTCAGGTGCATTTCCACAGACTGGCTGTCCAAAGAACCGGATGAATCCTATGACGGGTTCATCTGCTCCAATGTGCTGGATGTGATTCCGGCCGAAGCGGCAGAGGATATTCTGCGTCAGGCGGCACGGGTGGTCACAAAGGACGCGGGCATCGTGATCGGTCTCAACTACTGCATGGAACCGGAAGAGGATCCCGAAAAGCACATCACTGTGCAGTATGGAAATCAAATTTATGTGGACGGCATCCTGCGGATGGTGAGCAGGACCGATGAGGAATGGACACGGCTTCTGGAAAAGTATTTTGACGTGGTGAAACTGGACCATTTCGCGTGGCCCGGCGAGCAGAACGAAACAAGAAGACTGTTCTTCCTGAAAAAGAAAGGTTGAACAATACGGAGGAAAGATATGCTGTTTCAGGGGATACGGCGGGTGTTTTCCACCAAAGATGGCGCGCAGTATGACACCATCGGTGCTTTCTGGGAGGAGATGTCCGCAAAATACGGGATCGAAAATCTGAGAGGTCTGGGCTGCAGCTGGACAGAGGATACCATCGAGTATGTGATCGGTCTGAAGAACGGCATCATCGGGGACGCGGATTTCACCGCCGAACTGCCGGATACCGGATGGATCACCGTCCGGGGAAGAACGGAGGAACTGGGCAGGATGTATGATGAGATCTACCGGGACGGAAGGCTTCTTTACGAGATCGAAACATTTTATGAGAACGGCGAATGTGAAGTGCAATATGTCAGATGACAGAGGGGATAAAAAATGAACGCTGAATGGACAAAACTGTATGAAGCGGCAAGGGCGGTACTGAACCCGCGGAAGGTATCGGACTATGTGGAAGCGGGAGAGGTCAGCGCGGCGATCCTGAGCGGAAGCGGCAGGATCTATACCGGCGTGTGCGTGGATACCGCCTGCACCCTGGGCATCTGCGCGGAACGCAATGCCATTTTCAATATGCTGACAAACGGCGAGCAGGAGATCAGAAAGGTACTGTGTCTCATGGGCGACGGCAGCTGCGGAGCACCCTGCGGCGCCTGCCGTGAACTGATGGTGCAGCTGATGCCGGACAGTTACAGAAACATCGAGTTTATGATGGATCTCGATACGGAAAGGATCATGACGCTGGGTGAACTGACGCCCGAGTGGTGGATCTGACAGGAAAACAGGAGGAGAATATGGCTGAAATCATCAGGATCAATGAAAACACATGGCGTATCGAGGATGACGGCGTACGCTTTTTCGTGCTGGAAGGCACAGAGAAAGCACTGCTGATCGACAGCGGGATGCGAACCCCGAACGCGAAAGAGCTGGCGGAAGGCTTGACAAAGAAGCCGCTGATGCTGCTGAACACCCATGCCGATCCCGATCATATTGCCGGGAATGCCGCCTTTGATGCCTGTTATATGAGCCCCGATGAGGAAGGAAACTTCCGCGCTCACGGCGGCAAGGCAAAAATACTGCCTGTCAGAGAAGGCGATGTGCTGGATCTGGGCGGAAGAAAACTGGAGATCATCGATATTCCCGGACATACACCCGGCAGCATCGCCATACTGGACATCGATGCCCGCGTGCTGATCGCAGGGGACAGCGTGCAGGACGGAAATATCTTCATGTTCGGGGAGAGGCGGAACCTGCCCCTGTACATTGAAGGATTGAAGGATCTGACAAAGCATATATCCCGGTTCGATGAGGTGTGGCCCTCTCACGGCACTTTCCCGGTGAAACCGGAACTGATCGGTCAATTGATCTCCGGCGCGGAAAGCATCCTGAAGGGCAAAGCGGAAGGAAAAACCGTGGATGTTTTTGGTATGCACCCCATGCTGTACCGTTTCCCGTATGCCGGTTTCCTGTGCGATGTGCCGGCAGCAAAATGAGCGGCCGGATATTAAAAAATGACCGGGTGTATTTTCAGGGAGGCAGAATGACGACAATTTGCGGAATAAACTGTGAAGGATGTCCCTTCAGCACCGGCTGCAAGGGCTGTGCGGAAACCTGTGGAAAGCCTTTCGGCGGCACCTGCATTGCCGCTGAATACATCAAAACAGGCGGAAAAGACGCCTACAGGGAGTTCAAAGAGAAGCTGCGCCTTGAGATCAATGAACTGCTGAAGAGCCTTGATCTGCCCGGAACAAACGCGCTGTATGAACTGGCAGGTTCTTACGTCAATCTGGAATTTCCGCTTAC
Source organism: Clostridiales bacterium (assembly GCA_017577285.1). Lineage (GTDB taxonomy): Bacteria > Bacillota > Clostridia > Christensenellales > Aristaeellaceae > ZC3RG03. The sequence goes on along the minus strand of PITV01000053.1, from coordinate 6,446 downwards.
AAACGGACAGACCGTAAAGTTCATGGATGACAGGCAGATATACCTCGGCTGCCAGATCGAACTGGCGGATACGGGGCGCTGTGCGGGCGTGGCCGCCGGAACGGATTTCATTGTAGTGAGCACCTGCGGCCCTGTCGGTACCGGCCCGGAGCTTGTGATGTACAAGAAACGCTGATAATACATTCAGTGTAAGAAAGGAAAGTAAAATGCTGGAAACTGAACGGCTGATCCTGCGTCCGTGGAAAGATGAAGACGCGGACAGCCTGTATGAATACGCGAAGGATCCCCTTGTGGGGCCCATTGCCGGCTGGCCGCCGCATAAAAGCGCGGAGGAGAGCCTGAATGTGATCCGGAATGTGCTGAACAGCCCGGAGTGCTATGCCATCTGCCCGAAGGATACCGCTTCTCCCGCCGGTTCCATTGAACTGAAGCTGAACGGTCACACCGATATGACCGACCGGGATGATGAATGCGAGATCGGCTGCTGGCTCGGTGTGCCGTTCTGGGGCCGCGGATATATGACAGAGGCCGGAAAAGAACTGCTCCGCCACGCCTTTGAGGATCTGGGCATGACCACTGTGTGGTACGGCTATTATGAGGGAAATGACAGATCCAGACGCGTTGAGGAGAAACTGGGATTTGAATTTCTGCATAAGACCGAAGGGCTCGAATTGCCGCTGATGAACGAAGTGCGCACCGGTTACTGCAACAGGCTGACCCGGAAAAAGTGGCTCCTCGATCTGGCACGCATCCCCTCCCCTGAACAGATCAGGGAGATCCGCGGCTATCTGGACAGCGAGGGCAGGCTGACCGCCATGCCGGTGAAGCGCAGAAAGGAACTGATCGCTCTGAGTTATATCGCGTCAAAGCTCCCTATGGGGAAGATCTATACCGAACAGCAGTTCAGCCTGATGCTGAAGGGGCTTCATAACTTCGGTGACCCCGCCACTTTGCGCCGGGAACTGTTCGACGCGTGGCTCATCAACCGTTCCGCCGACGGGCGTGAGTATACACTGAATCCGGAACGGCCGGTCATGGAAGAACTGCTCAGGTGACCGGGATCATTTGCCCTGATAAACGCGTATATGCCCTTTCGCCGTACCGGAGCGGAAGCATATACGCGTTTTTTATACGGAGAATCATATCGCGCCGCAAATTCTACTTTAAGTAGTGTTTTGCAACAACGATTATACTTTCATTTAATATTTATTCTTTTTCTAAACCGAAGTGCATGATAGAATGAGGATGGATCCGGAAAACGGGAGGGATGAGCATGGCAAGCAGCACATTTTCTGAAATTCTGAAAAAACTTCGCAAATCCAGATCGCTCACACAGGAGCAGGTGGCGGAACATCTGGGCGTCAGCCCGCAGGCCGTTTCCAAATGGGAAAACGGAAGCTATCCGGACGGCGACCTTATTCCACGGGTAGCAAAATTCTACGGCGTATCGGTCTCCTATCTGTACGGGGAGGAAGGAGAAACAAAGTCGCCCGAACAGACGGTGTACGACTATTTCCGGAACGCGGTGGAAAAGATCAGTCAGGAAGACGCGCCGAAATCTCTTCTGTTTGACAGGATACTGAATACGGCATGGGCTGCCCATATATCACCGTGGATGCACGGAAAATCCTATTATGACCGCCCTGTATTCGATAAAGACAGCCATACGGTGGCGGTATTTGAGAATGACGCGGGCTTTGAATTCATGAGTCTGAACAAAGACCGGGAGTTTTACACTGTGCTGCCGAAACCGGAGAACGGTTTTTCCGAATGGGTGCCCGGTCATGAGGAAATGAGAAGATTCTTCGCCATGATGGGAGAAAAAGGCGCGCTGGAGACCATCTTTTTCATGCTCTCTCTCGCAGCAGGCGAATATGTCAGTGCCTCCACCGTTGCTGAAACGCTGAAGGTGGATAAAAAAGTAGTGGAAAACGTGCTGGAGACCTTTGCCTCCACTTCCACATGGAACGGCTGCATCCGCAAGGTGTATGCCCTGAACAAAAATGATGATCACGAAATGATGTACGGCACTGTGTCCTCGGTCGCCTGCCTGCTGCTGAGCATTTTCGCGCAGATGAACATGATCATCGAACCGCCGCAGGGCTATCAGATGCAGATCATAGATCATGCCGGAAACCTGATAGAACGTGAAAAACTGATGAAAGTATTAAAGTGAGGATCGATCAATGCCTGAATTCAAGGAAGCAAAAGACAATCCGCTGCACCGGGATTTCGGCCTGTGGAAGAACACGGGATTCGTACTGGGCAGGGCAAAGAAATACTGCCCTTCCGTTCTTCCCATGGGGCTTATCGATATGTTCTCCAGCTCTGTACAGGGATATTTCTGGGGCATCGCGGGAAAATTCGTGATCGATATCATCTCATCCGCCGCTCCCGATGCGGAGAAAATAAAACTGCTGATCTGGACGGCATCCATTGCGTTTCTGGCTGCTTTCCTGATCTACGGCACCAACACACTGGTAGGCAGTAAACTGTGGCCCCGGTATATCCAGGTGCGCATGGGCGTGATCCATGAACGCGAAGAAAAAGTGATGAAAATGGATTACGAAATGCTGGAAAAGCCCGAGGCGCTGGACTTGCACCAGCGCGCCTGCAACGCTACTGGAGAAAATTATTCCGGCTTTGAGGGAATGTTCCACGATTTGAAGGAACTGGGCAAAAACCTCGTGACAGTCATCGTGGCATTCGTGGCGGTGCTGGTGCTGGACTGGCGGCTGATCCTGGCGATCACCCTGCTTTCGCTGCTTTCCTTCGTGTTCTACAGATACACCATCAAAAAGGACAAGAAGGAAGTGTGGGACCGGCTGGCGCCCGTATGGCGGCAGAGCCATTATATGGCGCGGGTCACCCAGCATTTTGACTACGCCAAGGATGTGCGGCTTTTCTCCATGCAGGATTTCCTGCTCAGGAAGCAGCGCCGCATCTTTGACGGACGCGAGGAGCGGATCGACGCGCACCACAATATGTGGAACCGCTATGTGCTCTTCGGACAGGTGCTGAATGTGATCAGCCGGGCACTGGTGTATGCCGTGCTGTATTTCGCCGTGCTGGATAAGGACAGGCCGCTTTCCATCGGCAATTTCACCCTGTATCTGTCCCTTGCCATGGCCTTTTCCACCGCACTCATCCAGCTGCTGCAGCGCTTCGGCGATTACAGCCGCCATTCCATGGAAGTGGATGATCTGAGATCCTTCCTGGAGCTGAAGGATGTTGAGCCGGCGGACGCTCTGCCGGTGCCGGAAGCGGACCGGTATGAGATCTGCTTTCATGATGTATCCTTCAAATATCACAAGGCGGAAAAGTATGCTGTGGAGCATCTGAACCTGACGCTGCATCCGGGAGAGCGTCTGGCGGTGGTGGGGCTGAACGGTGCCGGCAAGACCACCATGATCAAACTGCTGCTCAGGCTCTATGACCCCACCGAAGGGCATATCACCCTGAACGGAACGGATATCCGCCGTTTCCGCAGGGCGGATTACTACCGCCTGTTCTCCCCCGTGTTTCAGAACGTGGAGGTGTTCGCCACCAGCCTTTCCGAAAACATTTCCCTGATGCCCGAAAAGGATACGGACAGGGACAAAGCGGAGAAGTGCATGGACATGGCGGGGCTGAAGGAAAAACTGAACAGCCTGTCCGCAGGTCTGGACACCGAGGTGCTGAAGGTGGTATCGGATGAGGGTATCGACCTGTCCGGTGGTGAAAAACAGAAGCTGGCACTGGCAAGGGCCCTTTATAAGGGCGCGCCCGTGGTGGTGCTGGATGAGCCCACAGCGGCGCTGGACGCCCTGGCGGAAAAGCAACTGTATGAGCGTTTCGACGGCATGATCGGCAAAAAGAGCGCGGTGTACATATCCCACCGGCTGGCATCCACCCGCTTCTGTGATCACATCGCCATGTTCATGGACGGTAAAATGTGCGAATACGGCACTCACGAGGAACTGATGGCAAAAAGCGGCGAATACGCCCGCATGTTCGAGGTGCAGGCGCAGTATTACAGGGATCATCCCGCGGGAGAGGAGGAAACGGCATGAAAAAGAATGATAAGCATGAAAAGAAGAAAAACACCGGCGTATCCTCCTTTCAGAAGCTGAAGGCAGTCATCAAAGAACTGTTCCCCGCCGCTGCGAAGAAATTCCCCGCCTTCTTCCCGCTGGAAGGGCTGAAGACCCTGACCGATGTGCTGATGCCCTTCCTCGGTATCTTCCTTTCCCCCCTGATCATCGATGAACTGGTATCTCTGGTCAAAAGCGGCGAAAGACGGTTTGACAAGCTGATCATGTACGCTGCCGTCCTGATCCTGGGTGAAATGATCCTGACGGTGATCAACCGTCTTTCCGCGAACCGGCTGAGCAAGTATCAGGAGCGGCTGGACAACTACTTCGTATCCCGCACCAGCGAGCATTCCATGGGGCTGGATTTCCAGCTGACCGAGGACAAGAAGGCGCTGGATCAGCTGGAAAAAGCGAATACCGGCATGAGCTGGTATTCCGGTGGTGTGTACGGCATTGCCGAACAGTTCTTCATGTTCATCGGCAACGCCCTGAAGATCGGCGGATTCGTGACAGTCATCGCCCTGCACGCGCCGCTGCTGATCCCGGTCATCGTGGTGTGCGTCATTGTATGCGGATTGCTGCATGTGCAGAATGACAGGATAGATATGGATGCCTTTGCCCGTCTGGCACAGGGAAACCGTATGTTCAGCTATTACGGCTGGGAACTGGTGGATTTCCGTTACGGCAAGGATATCCGCCTGTACGATGCGGCGGATATGCTGTTGGGAAAATGGAACGGTCTTGTGAAAAAACAGGTGGAAACCTGGAAATGGCAGGCGGATACCCAGCGAAAGTTTTCCCTCTGGATGGTCCTCGTCAGTGTGGCGAACACAGCCTTCACCTGCTTCTACGCGGCGCTTCTGGCAGTAAGAGGCGTGTTCTCCATCGGTACTTTCAGCCAGATCGTGGAAGCGGCAGGTGCCCTGAACGCCACACTGCAGGGCATCATCTGGAATGTGACCGAACTTTTCAAGCGCAGCAATTACGCCTATGAGTATGTCATTTTCATGAATTATCCGGAGGCTTTGGTCAAGGGTGACAAAAAGGTGGAGAAGGGTCTTCACCGCATCGAATTCCGCAATGTATGCTTCTCCTACCCCGGCTCCGATGTGAAGGTGCTGAACGGTGTGACCCTGACCGTGGAAAAGGGCGAACGCCTCTCTCTGGTTGGATTGAACGGCGCCGGAAAAACTACCCTCATCAAGCTCCTCTGCCGGCTGTATGACCCCACCGAAGGCGTTATCCTGCTGGACGGAGTGGATATCCGGGAATACGATTACGCGGACTATATGCGGCAGTTCGCGCCGGTCTTCCAGGATTTCAAACTGCTGGCGTTCTCCCTGAATGAGAACATCGCCCTGACGGAAAATGATGAACTGACCCCGGAGCAGCGGGAAAAGGTGAATGCGCTGGTGAAACAGACAGGCCTCACCGAAATGGCGGAGAAACTGCCCCGCGGGACAGACAGCGTGCTGTTCAAGTACTTTAATGAAGAAGGCGTGGAGCCCTCCGGCGGCGAGCAGCAGAAGATCGCTCTGGCGAGGGCACTTTACAAGGACGCGCCAGTCATCATTCTGGATGAGCCCACATCCGCGCTGGACCCCATCGCCGAGTATGAGATATACAGGCAGTTCAATGACCTCATCGAAGAAAAGACAGCGTTCTACATTTCCCACCGTCTGTCCTCCTGCCGTTTCTGCGATCATATCGCCGTGTTCTCGGAGGGCAGGGTCAAAGAGTACGGCACACACGATGAACTGGTAAATATCAAAGACGGTATTTACGCCGAAATGTTTGAGGCACAGGCTCAGTATTACAGATGACAAATGAACATCTGTGGAAGAAACATGTATCCTCTGAGTATCTACGGATTTATGCTTTACATACGGCACTGTTTACTGTATATTGTAGTCAGGACATATCCGGAGGTAACAGCAAATGATCTTTGGTAAATTAAACAGCCGTACATATACGAAACAGGCCCTGCTTCATCCTGTAAAGGACGGGGGCAGGGCTTGTTTTGCCGGCAGGCAGAACGGCAATGCTTCCGGGGAACAGTATTGCTGCCGTGTCTGGAATGCCCGCATCGAGCAGCCGGGGGATGTGGAAAAACGGCTCAAATATCACCCCGCCACAGATACCTTCACAGAAAAAGACGTTGTCAGCCTGAGCTATGCCCGGGGCGTTCCGGAGGCTTACGGATGGATTGAAGAGAGCGGAACGCCGCCCCGCGAGCATCTGGATGTGATCGTGATGGGCGATAAGCACTATGTGCCGGGAGACCGGGAGCAGGTGCGCATCGTGGGCGTGTACAAGCGCGCGGACGGAGATCATAAACTGGTGGGCGTAACGCCTGACCGCCCGGAACAGGAC
>PITV01000052.1 GCA_017577285.1 Clostridiales bacterium | reverse complement strand
CAAGGGACCTCGGGAGCTCATGCTGTTAAAACCCACGCCTCTCGCGCAGCCGTTGGGCTCATAATCGAACTTTCTCATCACCTCCTGCACATATTTGCGGGTGGCGGCCCTGGAGCCGGGCGCGTTGTTCAGCACGCGGGAAATGGTGGCGGTGGACACGCCGGCGATCTTCGCGATCTCATAAATATTCATTAAACACCTCTGAGTACATGTAAACGCTTACGCTTGTGTTCACGCTTTATTATAGACTATGCGCTGCAAAATTTCAATAGATTTGGCGAAATTCTGTGCTTTTATCGGGGAAAAACCCTGTAAATCTTCCAAAAGCGGCCTTGACGGAGAGAAAGAAAGGGAATAAAATAACGATAGCGCTTACAATCGTTACGCGAAAGGAAGCAAAAAGATGAAGCGAATCAATGAATTATATCAGGTAAAGGAACGCCCGGTGCGGGTGATGCAGTTCGGTGAGGGCAATTTCCTGCGCGCCTTTGCCGATTATATGATCGATATCATGAACGAAAGAGGCGTGTTCTGCGGTAACGTGCTGCTGGTGAAGCCCATCCCCGTGGGCAGCCTGCAGCGATTTGAGGAGCAGAAAAATGTGTACACGGTGGCTCTTCGCGGCATGGTGGACGGCAAGCCGGCCCAGATCGAGCGGGTGGTCACCTCCGTGGCGGGAACAGTGGACTGCTACGCGGAATATGACCGGTATATCCGGGGCGCAGAAAATCCCGATCTGCGCTTTGTGATCTCAAATACGACCGAGGCGGGCATCGTTTACAGCGAGACAGACACACTCGATATGGCACCGCCCGCCTCTTTTCCCGGAAAACTGACGCAGTTCCTGTACAGGCGCGCCGAGCATTTCGGCTATGCGGAGGACAAGGGCCTTATCATGCTGCCTGTGGAACTGATCGATGATAACGGCATCATGCTGCACAAATGCGTCGTGAAACTGGCCCGAAGGTGGGATCTGGGCGAACGTTTCCTGAACTGGCTGGAAAATGCCTGTGTGTTCACCTCCACGCTGGTGGACCGCATCGTTACCGGCTATCCCCGGGGCGAGGAGGAGGCCCTGTGGGAGAAATGGGGCTACAGGGATGAACTGGCTGTGACGGGCGAGCCCTTTGCCCTGTGGGTCATCGAGAGCGCGAAGGATATTTCCGCCGAGCTGCCCTTTGAAAAGGCCGGTCTGCCCGTGATCTTTACGAAGAACCAGAAGCCCTACAAGCAGCGCAAGGTGCGCATCCTGAACGGCGCCCACACCTCTTTCGTGCTGGCATCCTACCTGAAGGGCAATGATACCGTGGGGCAGAGCATGGAGGATGAGCTGATGCTGTCCTTCATCAAAAAGACGGTCTATGAGGAAGTCATCCCCACCCTGACCCTGCCGAAGGAGGATCTGAGGGCCTTTGCCGATGCGGTGATGATGCGCTTCCGCAATCCCTTCGTGAAGCACATGCTGCTGTCCATCGCCCTCAACAGCGTTTCCAAGTGGCGTGCCCGCTGCATGCCCTCTCTGCTGGATTCTGTGAAGAATGAGGGCAGGCTGCCGTCCTGCCTGGCCTTCTCCATGGCGGCGCTGATCGCCTTCTATACCACGCCGGCGGACGGTGAGATCAGGGACGGCGCCCTGACAGGCCTTCGTGGAAATGAGGAGTACGCCATCCGGGATGATGAGGCGGTCCTCGCGTTCTTTGCCTCCGTCAGGGATCTGCCCGCCGCGGAAAAGGCGGAAAAGGTGCTGTCCAATGAGCAACTGTGGGGACAGGATCTGACGCAGGTGCCCGGGTTCACTGCTTTTACTGCGCGGCAGCTGGAAAGCATCGGAAAGAACGGAATAGAAAGCACGGTCAGAGCGCTCCTGGGCTGAACAGCGGCTCTTCCGTGCCCTGCGGGGCGCGGGAAGGAAGCGGAGCAGTACAGAAAATGAAAGTGAAAATGGAATGCGAAAGCCCGCCGGAGGATCCCGGCGGGCGCTTCTTATATACTTATGGATGGAGCACGGCTGTCTTTCCCGTGCGGAAAAAGGCGGTTTACAGAGTGACGCCGGTCTTCCAGATGGCCAGATCCCTGCATCCGTTCTCTTCGGCGCGGGTGGCCTTTCCGCCGGCGGTTTCAATGACCAGCTGCAGCAGCTCCCCGGCCAGCGCGTTCAGGGAAAGATCCTGTGAAATGAGCCGTCCGGCGTCAAAATCGATCCAGCCGCGCTTCTTCAGAGCCAGCGGCGTGCTGGAGGAGATCTTCAGGGTGGGGACGGGAGCGGAGAAGGGGGTGCCCCGGCCGGTGGAGAAGAGGATCAGCTGGGCGCCGGAGGCGGCGAGTGCTGTGGCGGCCACCAGATCGTTTCCCGGGGCGCACAGCAGGTTCAGGCCCTTCTCCTTCACGCTTTCGCCGTATTTCAGCACGCCGCGCACCGGGCCCGTGCCGCTCTTCTGGGTGCAGCCCAGGCTCTTGTCCTCCAGTGTGGTGATGCCGCCGGCCTTGTTGCCGGGGGAGGGATTCTCATATACAGGCAGGCCGTTCTTCGTGTAATAGGCCTTGAAATCATTGATGAGGGAAACGGTGCTGTCAAACAGTTCCTTTGAGGGGCACCGGTCCATCAGGATGGTCTCGGCGCCGAACATTTCGGGTACCTCTGTCAGCAGAGTGGTGCCGCCGCAGGCGCTCAGCAGATCGGAAAACCGGCCGATGACGGGGTTGGCGGTGATGCCGCTGAGGCCGTCGGAACCCCCGCATTTGAGCCCGACGGTGAGGCGGCTGAGAGAGACGGGCGTCCGCTGATCCTTCGCCGCGATGCTGATCAGCTCCTTCAGGATATCCAGCCCGGTGCTGATCTCATCCTCCTGCTCCTGGCACACCATGAAGCGCACCCGGGCGGGATCGTAAGCTTCCATGCAGGAGCGGATCTCCTCCGTGCCGCTGTTCTCGCAGCCCAGCCCCAGCACCAGCACGCCGCCGGCATTGGGATGGCAGGCCAGGCGGGCCAGGATCCTGCGGGTGTTTTCCTGATCGTCTCCCAGCTGGCTGCAGCCGTAGGGGTGGGGGAAAGCCAGCACATCCTGCACGCTTCCCTTCACGAAGGCCTGCGCCTGTTTCGCCAGCTCCTTCGCGATGCCGTTCACGCAGCCCACGGTGGGGATGATCCATATGTCGTTGCGGATGCCGGCCCGGCCGCCGGCGCGTTCGAAGCCCTGAAAGGTGCCCTCTTTTTTTTCAAATACGGGCGTCTGCACGGGGGTATAGGCATACTCCAGCCCCCCGGAAAGCCCCGTTTTCAGGTTGTGGGTGTGCACGTGGCTGCCGGCGGGGATATCCTGTGAGGCGATGCCGATGGGAAAGCCGTATTTGATCACCTTTTCGCCCGCCCGGATATCCCGGACGGCGATCTTGTGGCCCTGCGGGATATCCTGCAGGGCTCTGACGCCGCCGGTGACGGTGCCTTCGGGAACGGGGAAAAGCGCCACTTCCACGCTGTCGGAGGGGTGAATGCGCAATGTGTTTTTCATGTGATCCTTTCCGCGATAGATCTCGCAAAAGAACACGGAATGTGCGGGCCGGAGGGAATGCCGGCCGGGGGTAACGGTCTCTGCAGGTATTATACATGGAAATGTAAGCATTTACAATACGCAAATCCGGCGGATGAACGGAGAAAATACCGGAATTGGATACTTGAATCCGTGGCCCTTTTATGATAATATATCTGTGGTCTTTTATGTAAAGGCTGTTATTTGTGTCAGTCGTTCCGCGGAAGTCCGCGATTTGCCCGAAAAAGGAGATCTGTTCATGAGCAAAATTCAGTTTACCCACTTTAACCCTCTGGACTACGCCACGCAGGAAGCCATCAACACCCTCTGCACCAATCTGACTTTCTCCGGCGCCGATAAGAAAAAGATCATGATCACCAGCTGCCAGTCCCATGAGGGCAAGAGCATGCTGAGTATGAATATCATGCGCACCATGTCCAAACTGGGAAAGACCGTTGTTCTGATCGACGGCGACCTGCGCCGCAGCCAGATCATCAGCAAGTACGGCGTGCGCGGGCCGGAAAAGATCATCGGTATGTCGCACTATCTCGCCGGTCAGGCCACGCTGAACGACATCGTATATGAAACGGATATCCCCAATGCCTATTTCGTGCCCGCCGGCCATCTGGTGAGCAATTCCCTGGCGCTGCTGTCCGCCAAGCTTTTCCCGCAGCTGCTGGATGAACTGGCCGCCGCCGCCGATTATGTGATCGTTGACGCGCCTCCTGTCGGCATGATCATCGATGCCGCAGAGATCGCCAAGCACTGCGACGGCACCGTGATCGCCTGCCAGTACAACGCTGTGGATCGCAAGGCCCTGGCTTCCGTGAAGCTGCAGATCGAACAGACCGGGTGCGAGATCCTGGGTGTCGTGCTGAATCAGGTATCCTTCGATACCACCGCCAGCAAGCGCTATTATTACAAGAGCTACTACTACAAATACGATCAGAAGTACTACAGGGCGGACAGGAAGCATGCCGAATCCGCTGCTGAAGACAAGTAAAAAAGAGCGGCGGATGTTCAGAAGCCGCGCGAAAAGGACCGGATCCCCTGCAGGGCCGGTCCTTTTCATATGCGTTCATATATCCGCCGATCTGTCCGTTTTCCGGCGGAGGGGCATTTCCCTCCGCGTACGGCCGCGCGCCGCGCGGGGTCAGAGCACGATGTCATCCGCCTCGCTCCGCCATATCTCAAACTGGTTGCACAGGGTGTCCGCCCGGTGACTGTCGGAGGAAAGGATCAGCTTTCCGCCGTGCTCCCTGATATACTTCCGGAAGACGGGGGCGGGGTAGGGGGTGGTGCGCCAGCCCCTCGATATGGCGCCCGTGTTGATCTCGAAGGGGGTTCCGGTCTTCAGCAGTCTGTCCAGCGCCTTTTTTGCCGCGGCGATATAGCGGGGGTGCATGGGATCGAACAGGTCATCCTTTTCGCAGAACTTGCTTACCAGATCGAAATGCCCGTAGATATCGCATTTCATATCCGCCAGTTTCGCGACCTTTTCGAAATAATCCTCGCACAGGGCATAGGGATCGCCGCCGTAAAGGTCTTTCGCCGCGCTCCGTGTCGCTTCGGGCTTCCAGTCCACGGAGAACCAGGTGCCGTTTTTGCGGATGTAGTGGACGGAGCCGATGATGAAATCAAAGCCCTCCGCCGGCAGCTTGCTGTCATAATCCTGCTCGATGCCGCACAGGATGCGGATCCGCCCCTTGTACTTTTCCTTCAGCCGGGCGATCTCGGCCCTGTAGAGGGGATAGGTCTCCGGGTGCATTTCGCCCTCGATGTCCTGCTCCGCCCAGCTGTGGTCGGAGAACCCCAGGGTGTCCACTCCCATCCCGACAGCGGAAAGCACCACTTCCTCGGCGGTGCTTTTTCCGTCCGAAAAGGTGCTGTGCACGTGGTAATCCCGCATCAGACCATTTTCTCCTGCTTTACTTTTTTGTCGATCACGTGGCGGCTCGCCAGTTCCCTGAAGATGTCATCCAGCTCGATGCCCTGCTGGATCATCAGCACCATGACATGATAGGCCAGATCGGCGATCTCATAGACCGTTTCCTTTTTGTCGTTGTGCTGGGCGGCGATGATCACCTCGGTGCTTTCCTCGCCCACCTTCTTGCAGATCTTGTCCAGACCCTTTTCGAACAGATAGGTGGTGTAGCTTCCTTCCTTCTTTTCGGTCTTGCGGCCCTTGATCAGCTCCATCAGCCCTTCATAGCTGAACTCGTGGCGCTCATCGCTCTCCCATACGGGATTGGTGAAGCAGCTGTCGGTGCCCGTGTGGCAGGCGGGGCCGTCCTTTTCCACCATCACCACCAGCGCGTCCCTGTCGCAATCGGCTGTGATGGATACGATGTGCTGATAGTTGCCGCTGGTCTCGCCCTTCAGCCACAGCTCCTGGCGGGAGCGGCTGAAGAAGCAGGTGAGGCCCTTCTCCAGGCTGATCTGCAGGCTCTCCCTGTTCATATAGGCAAGGGTCAGCACCTTTTTGCTGACGGCATCCACCACGATGGCGGGAATAAGGCCTTTTTCATCAAATTTCAGGGTTTCGATATCGATCATATTCTTCCTCCTGCCCGGCGGAACGCCGGGGATCTGTTTCATATTGTTCACGCGGACGGTCATTTCCCCGTCCGTCTTTATATTGCCGGTTTACAGCCTTGTGCTGATGCCGTTCTCCGCCATGGCGGCCTTCAGATCGCTGATCTTCACCTCGCCGAAATGGAAGATGCTGGCAGCGAGGCCCGCGTCCACCTTGGGCAGCGTTTTGAACAGGGTGATGAAGTGCTCTATGCAGCCCGCGCCGCCGCTGGCGATGACGGGCACGTTCACCGCGTCGCATACCGCCTGCAGCATTTCCAGGTCGAAGCCCTGCTTTACGCCGTCGGTATCGATGGAGTTGAGCACCACCTCGCCGGCGCCCCGGTCAACGCACTCTCTGATCCAGCTGATGCCTTCCCTGCCGGTATCGATGCGGTTGCCCGCGGCGAACACCCGGTATTTTCCGTCCACCCGCTTCACATCCGCGCTGATCACCACGCACTGGCTGCCGTACCTGCGGGCCGCCGCGTCGATGAGGGAGGGATTGCGGATGGCGCCGCTGTTGACGCTCACCTTATCGGCGCCGCACTTCAGCACCCGGTCAAAGTCCTCCACCGTGTTGATGCCGCCGCCCACCGTGAGGGGGATGAACACCCTGGACGCCGTTTCCCTGAGGATATCGGTGAACAGCTTTCTGCCGTCCGCGGAGGCTGTGATATCGTAGAAAACCAGTTCATCGGCGCCGCAGTCGGAATAGTACTGCGCCAGCGCCACGGGGCTGTTCACATCCCTCAGCCCTTCGAAATTGACGCCCTTCACCACGCGCCCGTCCCGCACATCCAGGCAGGGAATGATTCGTTTCGTGATCATTTGGCCGCCTCCAGTGCTTCCTTCAGGTCGATGGCGCCGGTGTAGTATGCCTTGCCGATGATGGCGGCGTACATATCCATGGCACGCAGTTTCCGGATGTCGTCCATGCTGCTGACGCCGCCGGAAGCAGTGATCTTCGCATCCGGGAACCGCTTTTTAAGGCTTTCATACAGCGCGGTATCGGTGCCCTGCATGGCGCCGTCCTTTGAGATATTGGTGACGATGAAGGTATCGATGCCGAACCCCAGCATCTGTTCCATGAAGGCCTCCGCGGTCAGCCCGCTCTTTTCCAGCCAGCCCTTCACGGCGATCTTTCCGTCCTTGATATCGGCGCCGGCGGCGACTTTTCCGGGGAAGAGCTTGGCTGCCTGTTTGGCGAAGAAGGGATCGGTCACCGCGGCAGTGCCCAGGATCACCCGGTCGATGCCGTTTTGCAGATACCAGCCGATGCTTTCGATGCTGCGGATGCCGCCGCCCACCTCGCAGAACAGGCCTGTCTTCTTTTTGATGAGCGCCACAGTGTCGCGGTTGGGCATGCTGCCGTCCCGGGCACCCTCCAGATCCACCAGATGGATGGCCTGCGCGCCCGCCGCCCTGAATTTCAAAGCGGTGTTCACCGGCACATCATCGTATATCGTCATCTGATCGTAATCGCCCTTGTACAGGCGCACGGCCTTGCCGCCGATCAGGTCAATGGCAGGGAATAAGATCATATGTTCATTTCTCCTTGCGCGAAGGATTTCAGGATCCTGAGCCCCGTGTTTCCGCTCTTTTCGGGATGGAACTGGCAGCCGCACACATTGCCGTTGGCTACGGTAGCGGTGAGCCGCGCGCTGTACTCGGTGTCGGCAATGATGTATTCCGGTGCCGTGTCCGCCCAGTAGCTGTGAACGAAGTACACGCACTCGCCCTCCTTCACATCCTTCAGGATGTAGTAAGGGTTGGTCTTGCGCAGGGCGTTCCAGCCGATCTGGGGGATCTTGAGGCCGGGATCTATCACATCCCCGATGGGGCGAACCGTGCCGGGAATGAGGGAGAGCCCCCCGTGTTCGCCGAACTCCAGGCTCTTCTCAAACAGCAGCTGCATACCCAGACATATGCCCATCAGGGGTTTGCCGAGGGCCGCCTGCCGCTTTACCAGCTCATCCATGCGGTTTTCCTTCAGCTTGTCCATGGCGTCGCCGAAAGCGCCCACCCCGGGCAGGATGATCTTTCCGGCGCGCTGGATCGTTTCCGCGTCATTTGTGATGACGCTTTCCTCGCCGATGGCTTCCAGGGAACGGCTCAGGCTGAACAGGTTGCCCACGCCGTAATCAATGATCGCGATCATTTGATGCTTTCCTTTGCGTTGTATTTGATGCTTTCCGCCCGGCTTTACAGCACGCCCTTGGTGGAGGGAACGGCATCGCCCAGAGCGGGATCGATGGCAGCGGCCTGCTTCATGGCGCGGCCGAAGGCCTTGAAGGCGCCCTCGATGATGTGGTGGCTGTTGACGCCGGAAAACTGCTTGAAGTGCAGGGCGCAGGGGCAGCCGCGGACGAAGCCCAGGAAGAATTCCTGCACCAGTTCGGTATCAAAGGTGCCCACCTTCTGGGTGGGGATCTCAAGGCCGAAGCCCAGATAATCCCGGCCGCTGAGGTCCACAGCGCACAGGATCAGCGCCTCATCCATGGGCAGGATCATGTTTCCGTAGCGGGTGATGCCCTTCTTGTCGCCGAGGGCCTTTGCGAAGGCCTGCCCGAGGGCGATGCCGGTATCCTCAACGGAGTGGTGATCGTCCACACAGGTGTCGCCCTTGCAGGTGACGTTCAGGTCGAAGCGCCCGTGAGCGGCAAACAGGGTGAGCATGTGATCCATGAACCCGACGCCGGTGCTGATTCTGCTTTTTCCGGTACCGTCGATGTTCAGGATGATGCTGATATCGGTCTCCGCGGTCTTGCGGGTGATCCCGTCAGTCCTTGAATTCATATCTGTTTCCTCCTTATGCTCCGGCTTTTTCCGAAAGGATGATGTCAATGGCCTTCAGCAGCTCATCGATCTGCTCATCGGTGCCCACGGTGATGCGGTTGAATTCCGTCAGCCGCTCCCTGTCAAAGTGGCGGATGAAGATGCCCATGTCCTTCAGTTTCAGGTACAGTTCCTTTCCGCCCACGCGGTCGGATTTCGCGAAAATGAAGTTGGTGCAGGAGGGCAGGCAGGTGAATCCGCGCTTTTCAAGCTCCGCGTTCATCCTTGTCCGGGTGGCGATGATCCTGTCCCTGCACTGTGCCATATACTCCGGATCCGCCAGGGCGCCGGCGCCGGCGGCGATGGTCATGCTGTTCACGTTGTAGGGGCTGCGGGAGAAGCGGATGGTGTTCATATCGGCGATCAGGGCCTTGTTCGCGATGGTGAAGCCCAGCCGCGCGCCCGCCATGGAGCGGGACTTGGAATAAGTCATGGTCACGATTAGGTTGTCATACCTGTGGATGAGCGGCACGCAGCTCTCGGCGCCGAAATCCACATAGGCCTCATCGATCAGCACGATATTATCCGGATTGCTCTTCACGATCTGTTCGATCTCATCCCGCTTCAGGGCGATGCCGGTGGGGGCGTTGGGATTGGCGATGAAGATGTTCTTCCCGATGCCGGTATAATCGCTGATATCCACCGTGAAATCCTCCTTCAGGGGGATCTCGGTGTAGGGGATGCCGTACAGATCGCAGTACACGGGGTAGAAGCCGTAGGTGATATCGGGGAAGACGGCGGGGCGGTCTTTGTCGCAGAAGGTGAGGAAGGCGTAATCCAGCGATTCATCGGAGGAGTTGGCGCACATGATCTCATCCTTATCCACGCCGTAGGTCTTGGCCAGGGCTTCTCTCAGCAGGGTGCACTGGGTATCGGAGTAGAGCCGCAGGGTCTTTGCCGCTTCCGCCGCCGCCGCGATGGCTTTGGGGGAGGGCGGATAGGGGTTTTCGTTGGTGTTCAGTTTGATGAGCCGCCCCGTTACTTTGGGCTGCTCGCCCGGTACATAGGGGGTCAGGGTCCTGTATTTATCCGACATGAAACGGGTCATGCGTTTACCTCCGTTCTGTCCTTCGCGGGTTTCGATCCTTTTATTTCCTGCTTTCGGCGCTGCGGGCGTGGGCTTCCAGCTGCTCCATGCGGGCGAAGGCCGCCACATCATCCGCCAGGGCGTTCAGAGCGCTTTCGGTGAAATAGGTGTACTGGGTCTTCTTCACGAAGTCATCCACCGAAAGGGGGGAGGAGAACTTCGCGGTGCCGCTGGTGGGCAGGGTGTGATTGGGGCCTGCCATGTAATCGCCCAGCGCTTCGGGGCAGTTGCGGCCCATGAACACGCTGCCGGCGTTCTTCACGCGGCTGAGGATGGCAAAGGGGTCATCCACGCACAGCTCCAGGTGCTCGGGGGCGATCTCGTTGCTCACGTCGATGGCGGAGAGCAGGTCATCCGTCACGATGATCTTGCTGTTATTATCGATGCTGGCTCTGGCGATATCCCTGCGTGGCAGGGTCTCCAGCTGCGCTTCCAGCTCTTTCTGCACCGCCTTCGCGGTATCCATGCTGTCGGTCACCAGCACGGCGCTGGCGTTGCGGTCATGCTCCGCCTGGGAGAGCATATCGGCGGCGAGGCATTTCGGGCTGGTCTTTCCGTCGCTGACGATCAGGATCTCGCTGGGGCCGGCGATCATATCGATGGCGACCCTGCCGAACACCTGCCGCTTGGCTTCCGCCACGAAGGCGTTGCCGGGGCCCACGATCTTGTCCACCTTCGGCACGCTTTCGGTGCCGTAGGCGAGAGCGGCGATGGCCTGGGCGCCGCCCATCTTGAAGATCCTGTTCACGCCCGCGATCTTCGCGGCGGCCAGCATGGCGGGGTTGATCTTTCCGTCTTTTCCGGGAGGGGTCACCATCACGATCTCGCTGCATCCGGCGATGCGGGCGGGAATGCTGTCCATGAGCACGGTGGAGGAGAGGGGGGCGGTGCCGGCGGGCACATAGATGCCCACCTTTTCGATGGGAAGCACCTTCTGACCCATCACCACGCCGTCCTCATCATTGATGATGAAGCTGGCGCGCACCTGCTTCTCATGGAACTTTGTGATATTGCGCTCGGCGCGCTTGAGGATCTCAATGAAGGAGGGCTCCACAGCGGCAAAAGCCTCTTCGATCTCCCTGTCGCTCACCTGCAGATCATCCAGCACCGCGCCGTCAAACTTTGCCGTATATTCCTTTACCGCCGCGTCGCCTCTTTCGACCACATCGGCGATGATGGCCTGCACCTTGCCGCTCACATCGGGCATGGCGTCATTGCGGGCGAATATTTCATCCTTGCTCACTTCACCGAACTGATAGATCCTGATCATGTTATGCCTCCGTTATCTGCTCTTCAATGCTCCGGCGGATCGCATCGATCACGCCGCTTTTGAACTTGTAGCTTGCCTTGTTGGCGATGAGACGCGCCGAAATGGGCACGATGTTCTCGATCACTTCCAGATCGTTCTCCCTCAGGGTGGTGCCCGTCTCCACGATGTCCACGATGACATCGCTGAGCTTCAGGATGGGCGCCAGCTCGATGGAGCCGTTCAGGTGGATCATGTCGATCTCACGGCCGGTGGAGGCGTAATGCCGGGAGGTGATGCTGCCGAACTTGGTGGCAACTCTCAGCGCGCGGTCTTTGGGATCCGTGAAGCCCTTCGGCGCGGCCACAGCCATGCGGCAGATGCCGGTCTTCAGATCCAGCAGCTCATATACATCGGGCGCGTATTCCAGCAGGATGTCCTTGCCGCACACGCCGATATCGGCGGCGCCGCGCTCCACATAGATGGCCACATCGCTGGGCTTCACCCAGAAGTAGCGCACCTGATTCTCCGCGTTTTCAAAGATCAGCTTGCGTCCCGGCTCATGGATTTCGGGGCATTCCCAGCCCGCCTTTTCAAACATGGCCAGCACTTTTTCTCCCAGTCTTCCCTTGGGAAGGGCAACATTCAGCATATGTTTATCTCCCTGTCTGTTATTTCTTTCGGTTCGAGGTATTTTTATAGAAGATCCGCAGGACCGGGTTTGCCGGTTTTATTCGAGCAGGTCCAGATAGAGCGCGAAGCCGATGGCGCCGCCCTTCTTGCCCACGCGCTTCACCAGCCGGTCATACTGGCCGCCGCGAAGCACCGCGGAGGGGATGCCCTCCATGAAGCCGCTGAACACGATGCCGTTATAATAGCGCATATCGCTCTGCACGCTGAAATCCAGGTTGATGTTTTCATTTTCAAGGGGTACCAGGATGCTCTTCAGGTTTTCCACCACCGGCAGGGCCGCTTCGCACTTTTCGCACAGGGCCTTCAGCGCTTCGCCTTCCAGCACATCCTTTGCCCGGCCCTCGCATTTCAGCAGGGAGAGGAGCAGATCGCATTTTTCAATGCCGTTCTTTTCGCAGATGGAGCGGATCTCATGCACAGCCTTTTCCTTCACGGCGTTCAGCAGGGCGATGCGGGTGTCTCCCGCGGCGTTCATCTCATCCAGCACCAGCGAGAGCAGATCCATGCAGCTCACATCCAGCACAAAGCTTTCTGTCAGCGCCTTCAGGCTCTGCAGGGCAAGGGAGAGGACGCCCGTGATATCGCCGTTCCCGATATCGCCCAGGTTCTCCAGCCCCATCTGGGTGATCTCCCGGAAGGGATCGCCGGGGCGGGCGGGGCGGTAGACCTTTTCATCATAGTACAGGCGCTCGGTGTGCCCGCTCTCGTAGCGGCTGTTCTTCACGATGCTCAGGGTCACATCGGGCTTCAGGGCCATCAGGCGGCCGTTGGTATCGGTGAAGGTGATGACGCCGTCGGAGACCAGAAAATCCTTGTTCCGCATGTACAGGTCATAGGCCTCGAACTTGTTCATCCGGTAGCCGGTGTAGCCCGCGGCGGAATACAGGGCGCGCAGGGTGAAGATGATCTTTTCTTCCTTGCTGATGATGCTGTCGTCGATATACATACTGTCTGTCCTTTGCTTTGTTTCTTTTCCGGGATGCCCGGTCTTTTCCCGCTTTTCCGGCGGTTTCGCGGCAGTTTACTTATCCTTTTCCGGTTTTGTGATCCCCATCCGGTCCAGCGCCCGGCTGTAGCCGTCGGCCCCGTACTGCAGGCACCGGTTGACGCGGCTGATGGTGGCGGTGCTGACGCCCACTTCCTTCGAAATGGTGTTGTAATTCTCACC
>PITV01000051.1 GCA_017577285.1 Clostridiales bacterium | reverse complement strand
ACGGAAATGATCTCAGCGCAGGGATTCATCACAGCTAAAAAGACTATTGCCGCGTACGGCGCTCTGATCGACCGGTTTGACTGTGAAAACCTCCTCAGCGCTCAGATATTCGGAACAGAACCCGTGTATATGGCAAAGGCTGCGGCAAAGCTGACAGATTTGGGCCTGTTTACCGGGATCGATATCAATATGGGATGTCCGGCCCGCAAGGTGACCAGCGGCGGCAGCGGCAGCGCATTGATGCTGGATCTGCCGCTGGCGGGTGAGATCATCCGGGAAACAGTAAAGGCGACCTGCCTGCCGGTATCTGTGAAGATGCGGCTGGGCTGGGACAAGGAGCACCTGTGCGCGGCAGAACTGGCGAGGATCGCTGAGGACGCCGGCGCGAAACAGATCACCGTACACGGGCGGACCAGAGAAATGATGTATTCCGGAAAGGCTGATCTGGACGGAATACGCCAGGTGAAAGAAGCGGTATCCATTCCGGTCATCGGCAACGGAGATATATTTCACGGCGCGGATGCTGTCAACATGCTGAAGGTGACGGGATGTGACGGCGTTGCTGTCGGCAGGGGCGCGCTGGGAAATCCGTGGATCTTTGAGGAAATCGCGGCGGCGGAAAAGGGGGAGGAATATCCTGGACCTTCCTACCGTGAAGTGATAGATACCGCCATGCGACAGGCAAGGATGATGATCGAATGGCAGGGCGAGCGCTTTGCCCTGATCGAGATGAGAAAGCATTACGCCTGGTATCTGAAGGGACGCCGCGGCGCGGCAAAGGCCAGAGTCGCTATCATGACGGCGGAGAGTTTCTCCGAGGTGGAAGGGATACTGAACGGACTTTGCGGGACGGATGAGCAGGCAGATGCCGCTGCTGAACAGGGAAAATAACTGTTCCGGGTATGGATTGTACAGCTTTTTTCACGGATGACCATATTTTGTGTAATTGACCGCTGAAAATATAGAAAAAATGTTAGAAATTGATTGACAAATCGATTCGACTCTCATATAATATAGCGGTCACGATTGGAGTGATGTGCTTTGTTTATGGAAATTTCGCAGGCGCTTCGTGCTCCGGGGGAAGAATTCCCCTTCCTGCATCGTGATGAGATCCCCCCTCAGGAGATCTTCAGCGAGACAGTCACCTTTGGTGATGTCCTGCTGCAGGGTCAGTATGCCATGCTCGGCAGCAGTCTTCATCTGAAAGGAAAACTGACCGCCGTGGCACACGCCCATTGCGCCGCTTGTCTGAAGCCGGTAGACTACAATGTGGATGTTGACTTCGATGAGGTTTTCACACGCATCGAGGATAACAGAAATGTACAGCATCCGGTCGATGACACGGAGGATGATGAGCAGCTCACCTTTGAAGGATCGAAGGTGGATCTTGGCCACTTGGCATTGACGCTGACGCTTCTGGATCTGCCCATCCGCTTTTTGTGCGATGAGAACTGTTCATCCAGACCGCAGGAGAATGATGAAACGCATGCTTGCCAGAAGGAGCCCGACCAGCATCCTTTCGAGGCATTGCAGCAATTGCTGACAGAGGATCAGGAGGTGTAACCATGGCAGTACCGAAGGGGAAAATCAGTAAGGCTCGCGGCCGCAGCCGTCGCGCCAATTGGAAGCTTGAGCAGCCCGCTATCGTCGAGTGCTCTCAGTGCCATCAGATGAAGCTGGCACATCGCGTTTGCAAGCATTGCGGTTATTATGACGGCAAGCAGGTCGTCGTGATCGACGAAGAAAAGAACGCGTAAAGAAAAGCAAAGTCATACCATCCCTTGACCGAGAGGAGTACCGCGGGAAGGCTTTAAGAGAGGGGAACGGACGGTGAGAGTTCCTTAAGCCGGAAAACGGGAAGGTCGCTCGCGAGGAGAACAGGCGAACCGCAGTAGTCTGTTCCGGTCAGCGCCCGATACAGCGTGTCAAGGCATTCTGTGAAAACAGAGTGCGAATGAAGGTGGTACCACGGGTCTCTCGTCCTTTCGGAGGAGGGGCCCTTGCTTTTTACATCAACAGATCATTTTCCTGTATTTCTATACAAGGGAGGGACATACATGAACGAAAATTTCGATATGGCAAAGAATTTTGATCCGCAAAGCGTAGAGACTGAACTCTATCAGAAATGGGAAGAGAGCGGTGCTTTCAAGCCTGTTATTGACAAGAGCAAAAAGCCTTTCACCATCGTGATGCCGCCTCCCAATGTAACGGGACAGCTGCATATGGGCCATGCGATGGATACTGTGCTGCAGGACAGCCTGATTCGTTATCACCGCATGAAGGGTGATCCCACTCTGTGGCTGCCCGGCACCGATCATGCCTCCATTGCCACTGAAGTGAAGGTCGTTGACAAACTCCGCAGCGAAGGTCTTACCAAGGATATGCTGGGCCGCGAGGGCTTTCTTGAGCGCGCCTGGGAATGGAAGAGAGAGTACGGCGGAAGGATCACCCGTCAGCTGCGCCGCCTTGGTGCCAGCTGCGACTGGAGCAGAGAACGCTTTACCATGGATGAAGGCTGCAGCAAGGCTGTTCGCGAGGTGTTCTGCCGTTTGTATGAGGAAGGTCTCATCTACCGCGGAAACAGGCTGATCAACTGGTGCCCCTGCTGCAACACCTCCCTTTCCGATGCCGAGGTGGAGCATGAGGAAAAGGATGGAAATTTCTGGCATCTGCTGTATCCTGTGAAGGAGACGGGCGAGATGCTGGAGTTGGCCACCACACGTCCCGAGACCATGCTGGGCGATACCGCCGTGGCTATCAATGCCGAGGATGAACGCTACAAGCATCTGCACGGCTGCCATGTGATACTGCCTCTCATCAATAAAGAGATCCCCATCGTGTGCGATGAGCATGCCGATATGACCAAGGGAACCGGCGTTGTGAAGATCACGCCCGCCCATGACCCCAACGACTATGAAGTGGGTCAGCGTCACAATCTGCCTCTGGTGCGCGTGTTCACCTATGACGGACACATGACCGGGGCAAAAGATAAGGCCATTGCCGATGAGATCCTGGCTTCCGGAAAGGCTTCTGTCAACGAGCCTGAAGTGCTGGATTGCGGCAAGTACGCCGGAATGACCACCATGGAAGCACGCAAGGCCATCGTGGAAGACCTTGAAGCACTGGGACTGCTCAAGCAGATCGAGCCCCTCAAGCATGAAGTGGGCACCTGCTACCGCTGTCACAGTGTGGTGGAACCTATGGTGAGCAAGCAGTGGTTTGTAAAGATGGGACCGCTGGCGGGCCCCGCTATCAAAGTGGTGGCTGACGGGGAAACAAAGTTTATTCCCGAACGCTTTGCCAAGACCTATATGAACTGGATGGAGAATATCCGTGACTGGTGCATCTCCCGTCAGCTGTGGTGGGGCCACCGGATCCCGGCTTTCTACTGCGCCGACTGCGGTGAAATGATGGTGAGCAGGGAAGATGTGCATGTGTGCTCCAAGTGCGGAAGCACGCACATCAGTCAGGATGAGGATGTGCTGGATACCTGGTTCTCTTCTGCTCTGTGGCCCTTCTCCACCTTGGGCTGGCCCGATAATACGGAAGACCTTCAGTACTTCTATCCCACATCCACCCTCGTAACAGGTTATGATATCATCTTCTTTTGGGTCGCCCGCATGATCTTCTCCGGTGTGGCGCAGATGAAGCAGACTCCCTTCAACAGAGTGGTCATGCACGGTCTGGTGCGCGATTCT
Organism: Clostridiales bacterium; assembly: GCA_017577285.1. Classification (GTDB taxonomy): domain Bacteria; phylum Bacillota; class Clostridia; order Christensenellales; family Aristaeellaceae; genus ZC3RG03. The sequence continues at coordinate 9,640 of PITV01000051.1, read as the reverse complement.
CTGGGCCGCAAGATGAGCAAGTCTCTGGGCAACGGCATCGATCCGCTGGAAGTCATCGATCAGTACGGCGCTGATGCCCTGCGCTTCTCTCTGGTGATGGGCATTTCTCCCGGAAATGACACCCGCTACTCCACCGAGAAGGTGGAAATGGCCCGCAACTTCGGCAACAAGGTGTGGAACGCCAGCCGTTTCGTGCTGATGAACATGGACGGCGTGGAGACACTGGACGGCAAGGAACTGGCCGAGGCGGACAAGTGGATCCTGACCAAGTATAATGACGCGGTACGTGAAGTGACCGATCACTTTGAGGAGGCCGATTACGGTCTTGCCGCTCAGAAACTGTATGACTTCATCTGGAGCGAGTTCTGCGACTGGTACATCGAGCTTGCCAAGGCGGGCCTGAACAGCGAAAACGAAGGCCGCCGTGCGGCTACCCGCGCTGTTCTGCAGACAGTGCTTTCCGGTGCCATCCGCATGCTGCATCCAATCATGCCCTTCATCACTGAAGAACTGTACAAGTATCTGCCCGGCAACCGCGACGCGTCCTGCATGCTGTCCGATTGGCCCAAGGAGCTGGATGAGTACAACTTCCCTGAGGAAAGCGCCAAAATGGAGGGGATCATGGATATGATCCGTTCCATCCGCAACCTGCGCGTATCCCTGAATGTGCAGGCAGGCCATAAGGCCCGTCTGCTGGTGAAACCCAACGAGGGCTGGAAGGACACCGTGCTGGCGGCCGAAGGTTTCTTTGCCCGCCTTGCCAATGTTTCCGCACTGGAGATCCTGGATAAGGATGCCGTCATCGGCGAAAAGACTGTGAACGCTGTGGGCGTTGCAGGCGAACTGCTGATCCCACTGGGTGATCTGGTGGACTTTGAAAAGGAAAAAGCCCGTCTGAACAAGGAACGCGAGAATATCGTGAAGGAGATCGAGCGCTCCAACGGAAAACTGAACAATGCCGGATTCATCGCCAAAGCGCCTGCCGCTCTGGTGGAGGCCGAAAAGGCGAAGATCGAAAAGAATACGCAGATGCTGGCTTCTATTGAAGCGCGCATCGCTGAACTGGGTTAACATGCATTACGGGGCGGAGGCTTGCTTCCGCCCTGTTTTTAAGGAGAAGAGGAAATGGAATTCCACCACATTCCCGTTATGCTGAATGAAGTGCTGGAGCATCTGAACCCGGTGCCCGGCGGCGTGTTTGCCGATGGCACGCTGGGCGGAGGCGGCCACAGCGAGGAGATCCTGAAACGGATCGGAAACGGAACGCTGTACGGCATTGACAGGGATGAGGCGGCTATCAGGGCGGCAGGAGATCGGCTGAAGGATTATGCCGGATTCCATGCGCTGCACGGCAATTTTCATGATGTGAAGCAGCTGCTGGGAGACGCGCGTCTGGACGGCGGGCTGCTGGATCTTGGCGTTTCCTCCTATCAGCTGGATAATGCCGAACGCGGTTTTTCTTATCATGAGGACGCGCCGCTGGACATGCGCATGGATACATCCTGCGGAATGACTGCCGCGGAATATGTGAATACCGTATCTGAGCAGGAATTCACCCGCATCCTCTACGATTACGGCGATGAGAAGTGGGCGGCCCGCATCGCGAAGATCCTGTGCGAGCGGCGGGCGCAGGCACCGCTGGCCACCACGCAGGATCTGGTATCCGTTGTGGATGCCGCCATTCCGAAAGCTGTGAGGCGCAAGGATGACGGACATCCCGCCAGACGAACTTTTCAGGCGGTACGCATCGCGGTGAATGATGAACTGGCGCCCCTCCAGAAAACGCTGGAGGATTGGGTGGATATGCTGAAACCCGGCGGAAGGCTGTGTGTGATCACTTTCCATTCAGTGGAGGACCGTCTGGTTAAGCAGTGCTTCAGGAAAATGCAGAATCCCTGCATATGCCCGCCCAAGGCCCCGATCTGCACCTGCGGAAGGGTGAGCCTTGGAAAGGCGAGCGGTGCCATCAAGCCGTCAAAAGAGGAAATAGAACAGAACAGCCGTTCACACAGCGCGACTCTCCGCGTGTTTGTGAAACGGGATGACGAATGATACGGAGAATGGTATGAGCGCGTTATATGTTGTGGCAACGCCCATTGGCAATCTTTCGGATATGAGCCCGCGGGCGATCGAAACGCTGAAAAACGTTTCACTGATCGCCGCGGAGGATACCCGTGTGACCATGAAGCTGACCAGTCATTTCGGCATTTCCACTCCTCTTACCAGCTGTCATCAGCATAACGAGAAGGGAAAGAGCTGTGAGATCGTCCGCAGGATGCTGGATGAGGATATAGATGTGGCGCTGGTGACGGACGCCGGAACGCCGGCTGTATCCGATCCCGGCACATATCTGGTGAAAGAAGCGGCGCAGGCCGGTATCCCGGTGTATGCTGTTGCCGGCCCGAGCGCTATGGCCGCGGCGGTGAGCGTCAGCGGATTCGATCTGACTGAGTTCACTTTTTACGGTTTTCTGCCAAGAAAGCCCGGCGAACTGAAGGAGAAACTGAGACAGATCGGCCGGGAATCCCAGGGAGCTGTCATCCATGAGTCTCCGTACCGGGTGAAGGATCTGATGAAGACTGTTGCCGAAGTGCTTCCGCAGGCAAAAGTATCTGCCAGCTGTGACCTGACCAAACTGCATGAGCTTACCATTCGCGGTACGGTTCAGGAAGTGGTCCGGATGCTGGAAGAAAATGAGAAGAGCGACAAGGGTGAGTACTGCATCGTGCTGGACCTGAGAGAGGTCCCGAAGGAAGAGCAGACACCGGATCTTCCGCATATCAGTCTGGAAGCGCAGCTCGTTGAACTGATGCTGGAAGGATACTCATTGCGTGATGCTTCAAAGATCCTGCAGGAAAAGGGAGAAAAGAAGAACGCGGTTTACGCTGCCTCTTTGCACGTAAAGGGCATTATGGACATATGAAAGGGGAGAAGTGAATGATGGAACCTGACGGTAAGAAATCCAGACGCATACTGGTCACGGCGGCACTGATCATTCTGGCGGTGCTGTATGTTTCTGTCCTGCTGCCGAAAGCCGGCTCTGTTCTCTCCGCGTTCATGCCTCTGCTTGTAGGTATTGCGATCGCGTACTGTCTGAATATCATCGGAAAGTTCTTGGGAAAGATCATTCTGCCGCACGCGAAAAAGACGGTGGCGCTGAGGGCGAAAAAGATCCTGACGATCCTGATCGCGTTTCTGCTTGTGGTGTCCATCATTGCGCTGTGTGTCATCATTGTTGTTCCTGAACTGAAGAATACCGTGGCTGTTTTCACTGAAAGCTTTCCCGGCGCTTACGCGAAGGTGGGAGGATGGTTCGCGGAGCATGATGACACATTCCCGGGAATCGCCGAGTATATGCTGAATGATGAAAACGAACCGGACATTTCTACTGTTCTTACGGCTGCCTCCAGATATCTTCTGGGCGGTGTCGGCGGCATCATCGATTCTGCCACTTCCATTATCTTCTCAACTGTCGACATCATTTATTCGGTGGTCATGTCCATCATCCTCGCGCTCTATCTGCTGGCTGAAAAAGATCGTCTGCTGCGGCAGAGGGACAGGCTGATTGCGGCATATATCAAACAGCCGCATGCCGACCGCATCCACAAGGTCATGACCGTTTCCAACAGGACCTTCTCGGCGTTTATTATAGGCCAGGTCCTGCAGGCTGTCGTACTGGCGGTGCTGTGCATCCTGTTCATGCTGATCTTCGGTTTCCCGCAGCCAGTCATGGTCGGCATTTTCGTGGGCGTTATGTCACTTATCCCTATGGTGGGCTCCATTATCGGTCCGGTCGTCGGCACGTTGATCGTGCTGACACAAAGCCCCTCCGCGGCTCTCTGGTTCCTGCTCTTTATGATCGCTCTGTTCCAGATCGTGGGCAATGTGATCTATCCGAAACTGATGGGTGAGAGCATCGGTCTGCCAAGCCTCTGGGTGCTTGCGGCGGTCGTGGTAGGCGGCGCGCTCTTCGGTGTGCTCGGTATGATCCTGGGTGTTCCCATTACCGCCACGATCTATAAACTGCTGCGGGCGGATGTCCGGAAACGGGAAAAACTGCAGATCGGAAGCGGGGAAAAGAACGCGGATACGGAGCCTGATAAAGGCGCGGAGATAAAGACAGACGAAACACATCCCGAGTGATTGACAACGGGATGCTTGTAGCATATAATGACCAGCATATAGCGGTTTCCGCTGTGAAAAAGAGGAGGCGATCGGATGACTAACGTTCCTGAATTGTTCGGCAGTATGGTTTTTAATGATGCTGTCATGCAGCAGCGTCTGCCTCAGGACACGTATCAGCGCCTCCGCCAGACCATGAAAGACGGAAAGCACCTGGACATCTCCATTGCCAATGAAGTTGCTGCCGCCATGAAGGACTGGGCAGTCGAGAAAGGCGCCACACACTTTACCCACTGGTTCCAGCCGCTGACCGGTGTTACCGCCGAAAAGCATGACAGCTTCATATCCACCGATAAAAACGGCGGTGTCATGATGTATTTTTCCGGAAAGGAACTGGTAAAGGGCGAGTCTGACGCGTCCTCATTCCCGTCCGGAGGACTGCGTGCCACCTTTGAGGCACGCGGCTATACAGCGTGGGATCCCACTTCCTATGCGTTCATCAAGGATAATACCCTGTGCATCCCCACTGCGTTCTGCTCCTGGGGCGGCGAAGCGCTGGATACAAAGACGCCTCTGCTCCGGTCCATGGAGACCATTGACCGCCAGGCAATGCGCATCCTGCGCCTTTTCGGCAACAATGATGTGATGCATGTGCGGCCCACGGTCGGCCCCGAGCAGGAGTATTTTCTGGTCGACAAAGCAGTTTATGAAAAACGTCCCGATCTGATCTTTACTGGACGCACGCTGTTCGGCGCCCGCCCGCCCAAGGGTCAGGAACTGGACGATCATTACTATGGCACTATAAAGCCCCGCGTTGCCGCTTTTATGGCGGAGGTGGATGAAGAACTGTGGAAACTGGGCATACCGGATAAGACCCGTCACAATGAGGCGGCTCCCGCCCAGCATGAACTTGCCCCCATTTTCTCCACAGCGAATATCGCGGCGGATTACAATCAGCTGACCATGGAGATCATCAAGAAAGTGGCCCGCCGTCACGATCTGGTGTGCCTGCTGCATGAGAAGCCTTTTGAAGGCGTGAACGGAAGCGGCAAGCACAACAACTGGTCTCTCAGCACCGATACCGGCGTGAATCTGTTCGAGCCGGGGGACACACCCTATCAGAACGCGCAGTTCCTGCTGTTCCTGTGTGCTGTTGTGAAGGCGGTGGATCTGTATCCCGAAATGCTGCGTATCAGCGTGGCCACCGCCGGCAATGATCACCGTCTGGGCGCCAATGAAGCGCCTCCCGCCATTATCAGTATTTTCCTGGGCGACGAGCTGGAGGAGATACTGGATGCCATTGAGGGGGAAAAATCCTACAGCGCCAAGGAAAAGACCACGATGCGCATCGGTGTGCATACGCTTCCGCGTTTCCCCAAGGATACTACCGACAGGAACCGCACGTCCCCTCTGGCCTTCACCGGAAACAAGTTTGAATTCCGCTCTCTGGGTTCCTCCGCGTCCATCTCTGATGTGAACACGGTGCTGAATACCGCTGTCGCCGATGTGCTTTGCGGGTTTGCCGACAGGCTGGAGAGCGCCGGTGATTTCAACGCGATGCTGCATCAGCTGATCTGTGAGACTATCCGTGAACACAGGCGCGTCATATTCAACGGAAACGGTTATGATCAGAGCTGGATCGCAGAAGCGGAAAAACGGGGCCTTCCCAATCTGAAGGATACCCCGTCAGCCCTGAATCATCTGTTGGATGAAAAGAATGTGGCTCTCTTTGAGCGGCACAAGGTGCTGTCCAGAACGGAACTGGAGAGCCGTTATGAGATCATGACCGAGAACTATATCAAGGTCGTGAGGATAGAAGCCGAAACCATGCTCCGTATGGCCCGGCAGGGGATCATGCCCGCGGTTGTGCGGTTCAAGGGGGAGACTGCGGAATCCGCCCTGCGCCAGCGCACTTTCATGGCGAATGTGGATGTCACGCCTGAAACGGAACTGCTTGGCACGCTTTCTGATTATGCCAATGAACTGCACAGTGCCGTACGGGACCTGGAAAAGGAACTGGCATCTGCTGTGAGCTGCAGATCGATTACAGAAAAAGTGAAACTGTATTCCGGAAGCGTTATACCCGCCATGCGCCGTGTGCGTGCCGCCGCGGATGCGCTGGAACTGATCTGCGCCAAGGATGTATGGCCGTATCCCTCCTACAGCGATCTGCTCTTCAGTGAGGAGTGATCTGTCGCGTTTCCTGCGTGAAATATACAGGAAGAGGGATTGACAATCCTTAGGGAATGTTGTAGCATATAACTGTTCTGTGAGGGAGTAGCAAGCGCACTCTGTGCGTGGTAAGTCAACAGCCCCGATCGTATGATCTGGCTTGCTTTAAATTGCGAGACTCATGTATGCCGCCCGGCTGCGTGTGTTTCGATCAACACCCCGTATGCCGGAGGGCATGCGGGGATGTTTTATATATCGACAGGATCGGTGAACGAAATGGACATTGTGTTTTTTCTGAACAGCATTCTGCTGGGCGTGGGTCTGGCGATGGACGCGTTTTCAGTATCGATCGCCAACAGTTTGAATGAGCCGGATATGAAGCTGCCGCGGATGTGCCTGATCGCGGGGGTGTTCGGCGCTTTTCAGGCTATCATGCCTATGACAGGCTGGATCTGTGTGACAGGCATCAAATCGCTGTTTGAAGGGTTCCAGAAATTTATTCCGTGGATTGCCCTGCTACTGCTGCTGTATATCGGTGGCAAGATGCTGATCGAAGGAATCAGACATAAGGAAGAGGATGAAAAGGCGGCTGTCGGATTCGGCGCGCTGCTGGTGCAGGGGATCGCCACATCCATCGATGCTCTCAGCGTGGGTTTCACCATTGCCGAGTATGATATGACGGAAGCGATTATCGCTTCTGTGATCATCGCTGCCGTTACATTTGGCATCTGTATGGGCGGTCTGGTGATCGGCAAGACTGTCGGGAAGAAACTGACGGGAAAGGCATCCATACTGGGCGGGATCATCCTGATCGGCATCGGTATAGAGATATTCGTGACACACTGGTCTTCCGCAATGCAGATATTCGGATAAGGGAGAGATAAAAATGAAATTCTATGATGCGGACAGCAGGACTGTATTGGATGCGGTCGCTTCCCGGGATGATGGACTGAGCGGCAGGGAAGCGGAGGAACGCCTTGAAAGAAACGGCAAAAACGCGCTGGCGGCCCCGAAGGGGAAAAGTATGCTGCAGCGTTTCGCTGAACAGCTGAAGGATCCCATGATCCTGATCCTGATCTGCGCGGCGGTAGTGAGCGGTGTGCTTGCGGTCACACAGGGGGAGAGCTTTGCTGATGTGATCATCATTATGGCAGTCGTACTGATCAATGCCGTATTGGGCGTCTATCAGGAAAACAAGGCGGAGAAAGCCATCGAGGCTCTGCAGCAGATGTCGGCAGCGACCTCCCGTGTGATGCGTGACGGGAAAGTCGTAACACTGAAGAGTGAGGATCTTGTCTGCGGCGATATCGTGCTGCTGGAAGCCGGTGACGCTGTTCCCGCGGACGGAAGGATACTGGATTGCGCGTCTTTGCGGACGGAGGAAGCGGCTTTGACCGGTGAATCCGTGCCTGTTATGAAGATCGCTGAACCGGTCACTGCGCCGGCGGACGGAAACGATATCCCGCTGGGAGACCGGAAGAACATGCTGTATATGGGCTCCACGGTTGTGTACGGCCGGGGTACCATGGTCATCACCGCCACCGGTATGGACACGGAAATGGGCAAGATCGCCGGGGCGCTTGCCCAGGCGGAGGAAGGGGAGACCCCTCTTCAGCGGAAGATGGCTCAGCTTTCGCGTGTTCTCACCTGGCTGGTGCTGGGGATCTGCGCGGTGGTATTCGGTATCCATCTGTTCAAGTACAGGAAATTTGATATCAAGACGATCGTAGATTCCTTTATGGTATCTGTATCGCTGGCTGTTGCCGCGATCCCCGAAGGCCTGGCTGCCGTTGTGACTGTTGTACTGTCCATCGGCGTTACGAAGATGTCAAAGCGCAGCGCGATCATCCGGAAACTGACCGCGGTGGAAACGCTGGGCTGCGCGCAGATCATCTGCTCTGACAAGACCGGTACACTGACGCAGAATAAAATGACTGTGACCACTCATTACGGCGAGGATGAAACGGAGTTGGCCAAAGCGATGGCCCTTTGCTGCGATGCCGAACTGAATGAGGACGGAACTGTATCCGGCGAGCCTACAGAGGCTGCGCTGGTAATCTGGGCGGACAAACTGGGATTGAAAAAGTATGAACTGAAGGAAGCATATCCCAGAGTGTGCGAAGCCCCCTTTGATTCTCTTCGCAAAATGATGTCCACTGTTCACAGGAACGGAGACGGATTTGTGCAGTATACCAAGGGGGCACCTGATGTGCTGCTCGGACAGTGTACATCCATGATGGTGAATGGGCAGACTGTTCCCATGACAGAGGATGCCAGACAGAAGATCATCGAACAGAATAAATGCATGGCGGATAAAGCACTGCGCGTGCTTGCCTGCGCGAAGCGCGTATGGAACGGAAAGCCTGAAAAGGATGAAGCTGCCTATCTGGAGCAGGATCTCTGCTTTGTGGGCCTGTGCGGCATGATCGACCCTGTGCGGCCGGAGGTGAAACCTGCAATCGACCGCTGTCGTGCAGCCGGGATCCGTCCCATCATGATCACCGGTGATCATGTGGATACGGCTGTTGCCATCGCGAAGGAACTGGGGATCCTGCAGGATGGACAGCGTGCTGTCACCGGCGCGGAACTGGGTAGAATGAGCGATGAAGAGTTTGAAAACTGCTACCGTGATATCAGCGTTTATGCCCGTGTGCAGCCAGAACACAAGACCCGCATCGTCAACATGTGGAAAAAAGACGGCAGCGTCACTGCTATGACCGGTGACGGTGTGAATGACGCACCCTCCATCAAGGCTGCTGATATCGGCGTAGGCATGGGTATCACTGGTACGGATGTCACCAAGAATGTGGCGGACATGGTACTGGCGGATGATAATTTTGCCACCATTGTGAATGCTGTGGAAGAGGGACGCCGGATCTATGACAATATCCGGAAGGCCATCCAGTTCCTGCTCAGCAGCAATATGAGCGAGGTGCTGGCCGTATTTATCTCTTCGATCCTTGGGTTCACCCTGCTCAAGCCTGTGCACCTTCTGTGGATCAATCTGGTAACGGATTGCTTCCCCGCGCTGGCACTGGGTATGGAGAAGGGCGAGAAGAATGTGATGCATCGCAAGCCCAGAGACGCGAAAGCCGGTATTTTTGCCGGCGGAATGGGCTTTGATATCGCTTATCAGGGCGTGTTCGTAACTGCTCTGGTGCTGCTCTCATACTTCATCGGACGGCACAGCGGAACGAATCCCGGTGAATACGGCATGACGATGGCATTCATTACCATGTCTCTGGCTGAAGTCTTCCATTCTATCAATATGCGCTCACAGCGTGATAGCATCTTCTCACTTCACAGCGGGAATGTTCTGCTGTATGTATCCGCAATCGTATCCAAG
>PITV01000050.1 GCA_017577285.1 Clostridiales bacterium | reverse complement strand
GTGAAACACATGCGGATGCCCTGGAACCGGCCCTCGCAACCCGCCGGGATATAATCCTGAAACGCGCTCTGCAGCGCGCCTGTGAGGGAGAGGATGGCGCCCATCATGATGATGCCGCCGGCATATACGACGGCATCCCGGGCCTGCGCGGGGATGCTGCCGAGCATGAAGAAAGAGAAGGTTCCGGCGGCCGCCAGTACGGTGAGGGGAAGGAAGAAATGCCTGCGTCCCAGCCTGTCATACAGGATCCCCAGCACGCCGGTCACAGCGGCGGCGCCAACGATGACCACAGCCATGGGGATGACGAATCCGTCCCCGTATCCCAGGGTTTTGATCATGAAGTTGATCAGATAGGAGAAGAAGGTCTGCTGTGATACAGCGATCAGACAATAAGCGCCCAGACAGATGTACATCATGCGGTTTTCTCTGATCACATTCCTGCGGAAACCGTAGAGCGTATCCTTCAGTGATGCCGGATTGCTGCTCGGGCAGATGCTGCCGCTGTCCTTTACGGTGAACAGTGCCAGAATGCCCGCCAGTGTGGGGATGCAGCCCAGAATGATGAAAAACAGGGCATTGCTTTCATTTTCCGCGCTGTAGAAACCGCCCAGACCGATAAAGACCACCACCACCGCGAATACCGGCAGCATGGAGAGAACGGCGTTCACCCGCCCGCGGTTCCCGGGATTCGTGTTATCCGCCACCCATGCGTTGAAGGCGGCGTCATTGCTCGTGGAGCCGGCTGCTGTCATGATGCAGTCGAAGGCGACCAGCATGAGTCCGGTCCAGAACAGCATGCCTGTGTCCGGCTTCATGGGGATGACAGCGAAGATCATGATGGTGAAGCCCCACAGGATGTAGCCGACGGCAATAAAGCTTTTACGTTTGCCGCGCCTGTCGCTGGCGGCACCGGCAATAAAGGTCGTAACAGTGGCTGTGACGGCGGAGAGGATCACCATGAGGGTGGTGACGATATAGCTCAGGTCAGGACGCCCTGTATTGCCGAAGATATCCTGGCACAGGGTGGCAAAATACATATTTTCCACCACCCAGGCGATCTGCCCGATGAGCCCGAAGAAGATCACCTGAAACCAGAGTCTGCCGGGAAATCTGTTTGTTTTCATTTTACCAGTCCTCCGGAGAATACTGCATGGGGGTCTCCTCGCGTTCTCTTGTCAGATCCTTCACCCACTTGTATTTTTTGAAATGATACATGACCCAGGGGATCTTACCCACCTCGTCCAGGCAGGTGCAGGCATAGATCAGCCATACCGGCCAGTGGAAGATGAAGGTGCCCAGAAACGCCAGCGGCAGAGCCATGCCCCACATGGTGACGGCCAGACTGTACATATCGAACAGGGTATCTCCGCCGGCGGCGAAAATGCCGTTGATGGTGATGGTGTTCACAACGCGGCCGATGGTATACACCGCCATCACCAGCAGCATGCCCTTCAGGTAGGCCGTGGCAGTCTCGTTCAGTGTTACGATGCTCATGACCAGGGGAGTGATGGCCAGCATGACCGCGCTGGTCAGGATACCGCACAGGTATGAGAGCACCACCATCCGCTGTCCGTACAGTTTTCCTTTTACCAGGTCTCCGGCTCCCAGCGCGTTGCCCACCAGAATGCCGCCGCCGCTGGCCAGACCGTTGCACAGGCAGCAGACCAGCTCAATGACGGAGGAGGCAACAGAATTGGCGGCGGGGGCGTCCGCGTCGATGTGTCCCATGAAGGAACTGTAGGCGGTAAAGCCCACGCCCCACAGGAGGCTGGCGCCCAGCAGGGGCAGAAGGCATCTGACATAGTCCCGGCTCAGCCCGGGGGCCATAACGGTGAACAGGTAGCTCAGCTTCGGACGAAGATGCTTTTTGTTGAAGGAGAGGGAAACGGCCCAGACCAGTTCCACCGCTCTGGCAATGGTGGTGGCCAGCGCAGCGCCCCTTACGCCCATCGCAGGAATGCCGAAAAGCCCGAAGATGAAAACGGCGTTCAGGGCGATGTTCAGCAGCACTGTGGTGGTGCTGATGACCGCCGTATCCGACGCGTGATCGCTGATCTTCAGCAGGGCCAGATAACACTGGCTGAAGCCGGTGAGCAGATAGCTCCAGGCCGCGATCCTGAGGTAATCCGACGCGATGGCGATCAGATCGGTGTTATCGGTGAATGCCAGCATGACATACTCCGGGAAGACGCCGCATCCTATAAAGAACAGGATGGAACACAGGCCGCCCCATTTCATCGCCATGCAGAACAGGCGGTTCATGGAAACGGTATCTTTCTTTCCCCAGTACTGGGCGCCCAGCACGATGAGGGCGGCTGTCAGGGAGGAGATGATCATGTTCTGTATGAACTGTATTTTGGTAGCCAGAGAGACGGCGGACATGGCATTCTGCTCCACGCCGCCCAGCATCAGGGTGTCCGCTACCGCCACCGCGGAGAGCATCAGGCTCTGGGCCGCGATGGGCAGCGCAACTTTGCACAGTTCCTTCCAGAAAGCCCTGTCGCCAAACAGGTTCAGCTTGGTTTTTGACATGTGAACGGTTGTCCCTTTCCTGTTGATTATCGCCATCTATTCTATCAAGAATTGCGTTTTCCGTCAATGATCCAATTGATGCGTCGCGGACGATACGGATATGACCGTTCCGGCAAACGATGCCATACAGTCTGCTGATGTAACAATTCTGTTATCTCTCGTAATAGATTTGACATTTTTATCTTCCTGAAGTATAATAATTATTTGAAAAAGGGATCATGAGGGGTATGCGGATATGAACAGGATAAAAGAAACGGGAAGAAAAAATGCCGGCGGAGGACTGCGTTTCCTGCGCCTTCTGTGCTTTGCGCTGTGTCTGTTCATGCTGCCTCTGTATCCCGCTGTTTCACAGGCACAGGAGTACGCGGCGGACGGCACGGTGAGGGTGTGGCTCAGCTCTCTGAACAGCCCCCTTTCTGTTCAGCTCACCATACGCGGCACTTACTATGTGAATAATGACAGCAGCTTCGCGCTGAAGGACGGCAGCACTGTCGTAGTTAAGATCGACAGCAAAAGCGGAAAACTGACGCTGGTGACCGATGCCGGTACCCGTTCGATGGGTACAGCCTTCACCCTGGTGAGGAAGAATGTGGATGAATTCACCGGCGTAAAGATCGCACAGGCAAGAAAACCAGGCAATCTGTATCCCGCGGATTTCACTTTCACATCCGTATCGGACAGCGGTTCCTATGTGCTTTATGCGATCGCATCCATGTATATCGAGGATTACCTGTGCGGCGTGGTGCCCTACGAGATCGGAGATTCCAGCCCTGTGGAAGCCCTGAAGGCAATGGCGGTGGTGGGCCGCACCTATGTGATGCGCAAGAAGAAGGGCACATCGAGCCGCATTTATGATGTGGTGGATACCCCGACAGATCAGGTCTATAACGGCACCTATTCAGGCTATACAAGGTCGAAACAGGCGGTGCTGGATACCAAGGGCATCGTGCTGCTGTATAAAGGCAGTTTTGCCGCCACCTTCTGCACCGCCTCCAACGGCGGACAGACCGAAGCGGCGGTCAACGCATGGGGCGGAACAGGATATGACTACCTGACAGTCAAGGATGACCCCTATGATCTGGTATCCGCCGGCAAGAAGAAATCATTTGTTGTGAGCAGCGGCGCGAAACAGAGCAACAGCACGCTGAATACGCTGCTGACCAACAAACTGAAGAAACTGTACGGCTCCGGCGCATCCCTGTCGGGCATATATGAGATCGAGTTCAGCGAACCCCGCTATCCGGCTCCCAGCCGGCTGTATATGAAAATGACCTTCTTCGTCACCTACACCATTAACGGCGCGTCACGGTACGGCGAACTGCCTTTTGAGATCTTCTCCGAGCTGGAAAGTCAGCTGGGAATGGATATCAACAGCAGCCGCAATGAACTGTGGTATGCCGACAGGACAGCCTCCGGCTGGACGGTGACAGCGCGGCGCTCCGGCCACGGCATCGGTATGAGCCAGTACGGCGCCATTGAGATGGGCAACGCCGGCTTAACTTTCTGCGATATCCTGGGATTCTATTTCTCCGGCTGTGATCAGGTGACCTATACGCTCACCGGCAGGGATTCCGCCCTTCACGATCAGCAGGGAAGTGTCATTACCGCTCGGGTGAACACCGTTTCCAGTTCTCTGAACCTGCGGTACAGAGCGTCAACATCCGCGGCAGTCCTCATCGAGATCCCCAAGAACACGATCATCGAGATCACCGAGAGAGGGGATGAATGGTGCCATACATCCTACAGGGGTCATGACGGCTATGTGATGACGAAATATCTGGATTTTGATTATCCCGTCATGCAGCGCACAGCCGCGCCTGCCTCAACCCCGACTGCGGCGCCGACCGCTACTCAGACGGCGGCTCCCGTGCAGACGCCCCAGACAGTCCAGAACTACGGCCGCGTCAACACTTCCTCCTCTTCGCTGAATCTGCGCCAGACAGTGGGCGGAAAGGTGATCGGCTACATTCCACGGGGCACGGTCATTCCTCTTCTTGAACTGACCGGAAGCTGGTACAGGACCACCTATAACGGAAAATCGGGCTACGTTTCAAAGACCTATATCGTTCCCCTCACAGTTCAGCCCCTGCAGACACCGGATGCTGTGCAGACAGCGGCTCCCGTACCGACTCCTTCCGCCGCTGCTTTGACGGCAAAGGTGAACACATCCTCCGGATCCCTGAACCTGCGCTCTTCCGGCTCGACCTCCGGCAGGATCCTCAGGACGATCCCCAAAGGTGCTACAGTGACTGTGCTGGAAAAGGGCGGTACCTGGAGCAGGATCAGTTATTCAGGCACAACAGGCTATGTGATGAGCAAATATCTGATCTTTGCCGCAACGCCGAAGCCTACCGCGACGCCCAAACGCACCGCCACCGCGAAGCCGACCGCCACACCCAAACGCACCGCCACTCCGAAGAAGACGGCGACACCCACCCCGACGGCGGCTCCGACCTATCCTCCCGAGTCCGGTGAAGTTTATGCCGTGGTGGTCACCAGCGGCGGCACGCTCAATATGCGTTCCGCGCCTCAGGCAAATGCCGGCATATTGTGCTACATCCCCTTCTGTACACGTATCCGCACCGTGCAGAAAGGTGCCCTGTGGAGCCTTGTACAGTACGGAGGCTATACAGGCTATGTGATGACATCCTACCTGGCTTTTGAAAACGGTGCCGTTCCGGATTCGGATGTTCCCGCGCCCGGCCCCGGTGCGCTGCGGGAAAAAGGCATGAAGACGCTGACCAATCCTGTGTATGCCACGGTGGCGTCCTCCTCCGGCAGCCTCAATCTGCGGGCGGGCTGTTCCACAAGCTCTGTGGTGCTGATGGAGATCCCCCGGTATTCCAGAGTTATCGTCACCGCGATCGGCAGCACCTGGTGTGAGGTGCAGTACGGCAGCCGTTCCGGTTTCTGCATGCGCAAATATATTTCTTTCGCGGATTGATATTTTTTGCCACTGAATATGGAATAAAAAATGTCCCGCTGCACGTCTTATAAGTGAGAGAACAGTTTTCCGTATCTTTTGCGGATATCCGGAAAACTGAAGAAACGCCAATACATGAAAAAGAAAGGAAGATCTCCATGAAAATCAGAATGACCGCATTCATCCTTGCGCTGGTCCTGCTGCTGGCAGGAAGCCTGAGCGCTGTGACGGCTTTGGCCGATAAAGGTCTGCCTCAGCAGATCGCCTCCTATTTCAGTGACGGAGACCACAAGGATTATACCATTCTGGATTGTGTCGAACTGGACAGCTGGGGCAGCGACAACTGCGTTTTTGTACTGGTACGAAACGGCAAGAACCAGAATCTTCTGTATCAGTTCAAGGAAAAGGACGGCACATGGAAACGCCAGTTCTATACCAGTTATGCGGTTCCCCAGACTAAGCATGATATAATGCTGAGCATCGGCTTTGACGGATATGAATGGCCGACGGGCACGCCGATCACAAAGCCTCAGCTGAGCGTGATGCAGCTGAACGCTGACGGTGAGTATGCCGAACTTTGTGTCACCTACCAACTGGAGGGCGGAAAGTGGATGCTGCACCGCATCTGGAGCTATACGAACTGGCAGAGCATGCTGGTGAAGGACGGTGCCATCACTTATTACGAGACTATCGAGAGCAGCAATGTCAAGGGCACCGCGAAAGGCACATTCCAGCGGGATATCCGCTACATCAATCTGGGCTCTTTCCCCAAAACGCTGAAGGAAGCCCGGGAAAAGCTGACCAGCGAGCCCGATCTTCCCGCTTCCAATGAACTGAAATCCCAGGAAGTCAAGTTTACCGGCGGACAGTCCTACAATGTATATTCGGCTCCTGATGCAGCTTCCCTGAGGGGTGCCAACGGAAAGGCCAAAGTCTCCACCAACGGCTGGATCCAGGTGTTCGGCAAGGACAGCGGATATGTGCTGATCCAGTATTCCATTGACAGCGGCCACTACCGCTTCGGTTACATCGATGAAAGCAGCCTGCCCAAAAAGAATTCGGTGAGTGATCTGTACTTTGATCCAATGGCCGCCTGGACGGTGGGAAAGGTGACTGTGACGGATGACCCGCTCTATTCCAGATCGGCTCTCGCCGCCCTGCCGGATAACGCTCCTGTCACATGGCTTGCCACGCTTGGAAGCTGGGCGTACATCGAAAGCAGCAGCGGAGATCTGTTCCGCGGGTTCGTGCCTGTCAGCAGTCTTTCCACCGGCAGGACATTCGTCCTTCAGTATCTGCCTGACAGCAGCGGCCGTCCTGTCTGGTACGGGGAACTGGTCGTCTATCCCGACGGCATGTTTGAATACATCGCCGTTCCCGCGCAGGAAGGGTCACTGGGCAACGCGATCCCCGCGGCGCTGAATATCTGTGATGATGTTACAGGCCAACTGCTGAGCGGCTGTGCCGGTCCGGATGAGGACGGCACTTTCCGCGGCACGGGCTGGATGCCCTCTTCCACCACCGGTCTGCTCTTTATGACCTTCGATCCCGAGGGGAATGAGATCGGCACGCAGATCGATGCTCAGTGGTGAAACGGATCATTCATGCAATAACAGAATAAACGGAGGGGGCCGGAAGGCTTCCTCTTTTTTGACGGATCACAAATCATCCGGACGCGGATTGCAAGTATGACAGATCTGTGATAAAATGCTGTACACAAAAGAGATCATGAATGAACAGGAGCATTCGTCCTTGATGCTCCGGGAGGACAGGATGGACAGGATCGAAACGGAAAGACTGCTGATCAGAAAAGCGCGCGAGGATGATCTGATGCCCATCTGGCAGAATATATGGAAGGATGCGGACACGGCGAAGAGCATGCTCTGGCAGCCGACCCTGACCTATGAGGACGCGAAATCGCGCATGGAGCGGACCATCCGCTTTCAATCGGAAAACAACGCGTGGTTTGTCTGTCTGAAGGAAACAGATGAGCCGGTCGGCTTTTGCGGTGTGAAAGAAACAGAGCCCGGAATGTTTGATGAAATGGGCCTTTGTATCGCGGCAAAATACCGCGGACAGGGGCTTGGCAGGGAGATGCTCAGGGCTCTGATCGATCTTGTGTTCAATGAATTGGGCGGGGTGCGTTTTGAGTACGGCTGTTTCCGTGAAAACACCGCTTCAGCGGCCCTTTGCAAAAGCTGCGGATTCACATACTGCAGGAGCGGAGAATTTACCCGGGAATGGGACGGATACCGGTACACCTGTGACTTCTATGAACTGAAAAAGGACGCTGTGAAGACACTCTGAATGATTCCGGCGGATCCGGAAGGGCCCCGGAAAACGAAACTGTGAAAGGAAGATGCGATATGACAAAAATGAAAAAACGGCTGCTTTCATTCTGCTCTTTGTGCGTGATGGCTGCTCTGTGCGTGTGTCTGCTGCCTGTTTCCGCCTTGGCGCAGGGGTGGGAGGATGTGCTGCCGGCCGATAACTGCGAGGTCAGTTATCCTTTTGCTCTGGCGGTCATCAATTTCGCGTCTTTATATACCGAATCCATGGCGCAGACAGCGATGGACAGGGCAGGATTCACTGTGATGAAGAAGGCGCACTTCGATAAGGAGTTCACCGACCCCGGCCATACATGTGCCTATATCATGGGCAAAACGGAGGTCTCCTTCGGCGGAGAGCAGCGCACGCTGATCTTGATCTCCGTCCGCGGCACCTACGGCTGGGAATGGCAGAGCAATTTCGATTTCGCGCCCTCGCACCGGGATGATACACAGTTTGCCGAGAACTATGCCTACGCCGCGATGGAGGCGTTTCTGACACTGAAGGGAGATATCGACAGGGAGGACCGTCCGCTGATCATAGTGTGCGGACATTCCCGCGGCGCGGCCTGCGCTGATCTTCTGGGCGCCCTGCTGGATGATGAGTACGGGACAGACGGCATTTATGTGTACACCTTTGCCACGCCGGGTACCGTCCGCGGGGAAATGCTGAACAGGGAGTATCCCAATATTTTCAACTTTATCAATCCGCTGGATGTGGTGCCGCATCTGCCGCTTGTACAGTGGGGATACGGAAGGCTGGGCACGGATATCATCCTGGATGCCGATCCCGCGGGAACCGCGGCCCTTGACCTGTCCATGGAAACGCTGGCCGGTATGGCAGGCTCGATCAGCGAATATTACGGCCTGCGGCATTCCTTCACGGGACCGGGCGTCGGTGAGCCGGGCATGACCGGTTTTGAACTGATGTCCTCCCTCGTCACATCTCTCACCGGCATGGGGATGGACGGAGTGAAGATGAATATGCAGGGAATGGAACTGATCTCCGCGGAGAGCGATCTGTATCCCGTGCTGATGCTGCTGGCCGGCCTGAACGGCGAACACGGCCGGCAGGTGCTTATGCAGCATATGCCGGATACCTATTCGGCCCTGATCACCCGGATGATGCGGTAAGGAGCGGAAATATGAAGGTATATGTCAGAAAACAGCAGAATTATGATCAGCAGCAGGTGGATGCCGCCGTTGCTGAAATGCTGGACGCGCTGGGCGTGGGGGAGGATCTGAAGCCTGACCTCAGGGTGCTGGTGAAACCCAATCTTCTGCAGGCCCGCGCCCCGGAAACCGCCGCGACAACCCATCCCGCCGTGCTGCTGGCGGTCTGCCGCTATGTGAAGACCCACGGTGTGAAGCGCATTGTGGTGGCAGACAGCCCCGGCGGACTGTATAACGCGGCCCAACTGAGGAAGACCTATACGGCCTGCGGGCTGAATGTACTGACGGAATGTGCCGAACTCAATGAGGATACCTCCTCCCGGGAAAAGAACGGGTTCACCCTGCTTACTCCCGTGCTGGAGAGCGATTATATCATCAACTGCTGTAAACTGAAGACGCACGGACTGGCGGTCATGACAGCAGGAGTGAAAAACCTGTTCGGATGTATTCCGGGTCTCAAGAAACCGGAAGTGCATTGCGTCAGATCCACTGCGGATTCTTTCGCGGAGTACCTGGTCAAACTTTGCGAAACAGTGCGACCGGCTGTTACCGTGCTGGATGCTGTGGAATGCATGGAAGGAAACGGCCCCGGCGGCGGAACAGTGAAACACGGGGGATACCTGATGGCAAGCCGTTCCCCTTATCATCTGGATGAGGTCGCGGCTGGCTTTATGGGGATCCGTCCCAATATATGCCCTGTATGGCGGGCTGCTAAAAAAGCCGGGAAACTGGATGAGGCAGTGGAACCGGCGGGTGACGAACTGATCCCGGCGGAGCCTCCCTTCGCGCTTCCCGATGCCATCACACGGCAGGGAAAGAAATTCTCGTTTATGAACATCTTCCGCAGGGCCTGCGCCCGGTCCGCGACGCACCCCGTGGTGCTGACAGAAAAGTGTCTGGGATGCGGAAAATGTGCGGAAAGCTGTCCGCGGCATCTGATCACCATCGTGGACAGGAAGGCGCACATGCAGCGGAAAGGCTGTATCGCCTGCTACTGCTGCCAGGAAATGTGCCCGGCTCATGCCATAGAAGCCAGAAGGTAAATCTGTTCAGAATACTCAAATACAAAAAAGCGGTCCGTGTCTGCGGATCGCTTTTTGTCGTCTGTCCGGAAACGGATGACCGTTATCTGCTTTTTTTCTTGTAGCGCAGGATGTACCACAGGATCGCCAGGATCTGCAGTACGCCTGCGATGATATACAGCATGTATGCGCCCTTCCGTGTGATATCCAGCATGAAGGAGAAATGGATGCCCATGGCAGTTCCCCATAGGATCCCGCTGGTGGACAGGAACTGATACAGAAGAAGATGCCTCAGCGTGCTGAAAACGAGGCTCAGGATGCAGCTGGCGGGGATCGCCCAGATGAACACCAGCCATCTGCGGGAAAAATCAGGGATGAGCAGCATGAACAGGAAGAAAAGAGTTACGGCGCTCAGCCATACCAGCCCCACGGAGAGCAGCCAGATCAGCACCTTCTGCTGATGCCGTTTGCCGGGGGATTTTTCATCCAGCAGATCCGCGACACGGATGCCGTACAGGTCCGCGATGCGGCTGAGCACATAAATATCGGGGACGCCGTCTCCGCGTTCCCACTTGGAAATGGATTTATCGCTGTATCCCAGTTTTTCGCCCAGATCAGCCTGTGTATGACCGGCCTGTTTTCTGTAATATGCTATATTTCCTGCGATGATATCGCGCAACTGCTGTTCGTCCATAATGCCTCCGGATATTTCCGCTGTCGATTATACCATATCGCCCCCTGCTTTGCAAGCAGACCGGGAAGCCCTGCGCCGCAGGCATTCTACTGAGGGTAGAGAAGCCGGATGGAGAAGTGGAGCAGGTCATTCAAACAGTAGGTTGCCTTTGCCGGTGAAAAACTGTATGGTGAAAGCGGAATCGATCGGCGGCGAGCAAATGCTCCGCCGGTCCTTTCATATTCTGTCACGGAGGAATTTGATATGATCAGAACTCAAACAGAAACGGAAACGCCCCGCGCTGCCTTCCTGCCTGCGAAGATCATCCGTATCATGACGGTTCCGCCTGTTATGGCGGCTGTCCTTATCCTGCTCCTGTTTTTCTGCCGGGGCGCGTTTGCCGGGGCGGGGATATATATCGCCCTGTTTTCTCTGTGCGTGCTGCCGGTCTCTTCTTACGGACTGTGGTATGCCGTTCCGGCGCTGAAAAGGGGAGGACGCGACAGCCAGCGCAAAACTGCTGTTATCTGCTCTGTAGCGGGCTATGTGCTGAATACGGTCTGTGTTCTCATTTCCGGCGCGGGCGGCTGTGAACGCCTGGCGGTGCTCACCTATCTGTTCTCAGGACTGATCATTGCCGTTCTTTCCTTTGCCTTTCATGTAAAGAGCAGCGGCCATGCCTGCGGGATGTCTGGCCCCGCTTTCCTGCTGAGCATCAGCGTCCATCCCGCTTTCCTGTTGCTTTATGTGCTGCTGATACCCGTGGCCTGGAGCAGTCTGAAACTGCGCCGCCACACGCTGTTCGAGCTGGTGACCGGCACGCTCGTTCCTGTCGCGGTGCAGCTGATCCTGCTGGCGACCGGCATATGCTCTGTCGCGTAAATAAGCAGAAAGATAAACATACGGCAAAAAGCGGGGTGTGTTCCTGATGCAGGAGCACACCCCGTTTTCAATTATCCATTTACGGGTTTCGCTTGAAATATCAGTATTTGATATTCCGCTCGATCCGCAGCGCAATGTATTTTTTCAGCAGTTCCACCGGCGGATCCTCATCCGCGGCGGGATACTTATCGATGCCCACACGCAGTACCTGTTCCATCCACTGTTTCTGGCCGGGACGCAGAGGCGCCGCAACGGTAAAGGATGTGGAGCAGGCGGGACAGAGCACGCCGCCGTTCTCCGGATCGAAAAGGCGCGGATCAGTCACTTCCGCTCCGCAGCTGACGCAATGACCGAGCCTCGGCATATATCCGTTGACGGCCGCGAAATGCAGCAGAAAACCGGCAACGATCACATCGATATTCCGCTGTGTATACGCCAGCCGGAACAGAGAGCGGGCCAGCAGGGTGAACATTTCGGGGCATTTTTCCCCTTCCTGCGCTGTGGCATCGCACAGATTCAGCATATAGGCGCCCGCACGGAGACGGTCGTAATCGCCGCGCAGGGGATAAAATGTTTCGTTCAGCTGGCAGGAGGTGACAGTGGCGCGTCCCTGGCCCGAGTAGAGCACATATTCGCCCATGGCAAAGCATTCCGCCGCGTTCAGCAGGGGAGATGTGGGGCGTTTGCAGCCCCTGCACAGGGCGTCCTTTTTGCCGAGAGGCGTCAGGAGCGTCAGCATGCGGTCATTTTCCTTATAATCGGCACGCCGCAGCACGATGCCTTGAATCGTAAGTGAAGCCATATCATTTCACCCGGTATACCGCAATGTACAGGGCGCCGTCCTGACAGTGCCCGTCTATGCGGATGGAATAGGGATAGTCGTTCCGGAAACGGAGGTTCAGTTGACTGTTGCCTACAGCCGCGTCCACTCCGTGGGGCAGATACGCGGCGCCGGAGGGCCCGTGAGGCCTGCGCTGCAGGATGGTGATCCCCGGCAGCTGCAGGATGGTATTGTACAGCGTGCTGCTCACCTGACAGGTGCCGCCGCCGTAATTCAGCTTTGTGCTGCCCGAGATCAGCGCCGGAGCGGGCTGATAGCCGACGGAAGCCTTGTAGGGCCCTATCTGGGTGTTGAAGTTCAGACTGTCACCGGGGGCAAAGATCAGCGCGTTCAGCCGGTCACAGGCCACCTGCAGATTGATCATGCGGGCTCTGTTGTCCTCAGTATCCGCGATATTGTAAAAGGAAACATACACCGCCACGGGAGATCCGGTGCCGGGATCGGAAAGATCTCTGTCCACCAGCTGCACATCCCGCAGATCGTTGCTGCTGATATAGGCGTACTGACGCCTGTAGATCAACTTTCCCCAGCCGTCCTCAAAGCCGATAAAGGCGATATTCGCCCCGTCATGCAATATGGTCAGCACCTGATCCGAGCCCTTCTCGCTGAGGACCGGGGCATCGCCGCTGATGACCGCGCGGTACATGTACTCTTCCACGCCGTACGGCGGGTAAAACTCGTAATATCCGGTGCGCACATGGCAGCTTTCCAGAAGGGAGCGCTTCACATAACCTCTTTTGCCGTCATATTCCACCTCGGCCCAGGTGGGGTCGAAGGAATACATGGGGATGCGCTTTCCTTTCGGCACGCAGATCAGGATATCCGAATCCGTATCCTTTTCCGCACGGATGTTGCAGGCGACCCTTGTGCGCCCCGTGTACGGGCTTTTCAGAGGGTCTCCGGCTTTCGCTTCCTCTTCCGCAATCCCTGTAAACGCCAAAACGCCCCACATCAGCAGGGCGAAAAAGAGGCAGAGAAAGCGTTTCATATCTGTTTCCTCACGGTTTATTCTGAACGGCGGATCATTCTGTCACTTTATATACAAGGATGGTCAGGCAGGTATCGTGCATGACGGTCTCAAAACGGATGGGGAAGTCATATTCATTCCGGATCCTGAGATTCAGTTTGGCGGTGGCGGAGGAAGCATCCATGCCGTAGGGCAGATAGCCCGCAGCATTATCC
>PITV01000004.1 GCA_017577285.1 Clostridiales bacterium | reverse complement strand
CCCTTCGACACCTCGAAGAAGCGGGGGATCAGGTTGCAGAGGGTGGTTTTTCCCGAGCCGCTGGGGCCTACCACGGCGATGTTCTGCCCGGCGGTCACCTGCTCGTTCACATCCCCCAGTACCTCCCTGTCCGCGGCGTCGGCATAATGGAAGCCCACGTGATCGAAGGTCACATTGCCCACCACATCCGTCAGCTCCACGGCATCAGGAGCATCCTTTATCTCCTCGGGCGCGTCCATGATCTCGCAGAAGCGCTCTATACCCGTCATGCCGCGCTGGAACTGCTCGGTGAACTCCACGATGCGGCGGATGGAATTAAGCAGCGTGCCCACATACAGCAGATACGCCACATAATCGCCGATGCCGATCTTTCCCAGAACGAGGAATACGGCGCCCGCGATGGTGACCACGATGTTCATCAGCCCGTCAAACACCCTTGTGGAGGTGTTGAAGCCCGCCATGTAGTGATACTGCTTCTTTTTCAGATGCAGGAAGGTCATATTGCCGTGATGGAACTTTTCCTCTTCGATCTCCTCATTGGCAAAGCTCTTGACCACCCGTACGCCCAGCAGACTGTCCTCCACCTGAGCGTTGATCTCGCCCACCTGATGGCGGCAATCCTTCATGGCGCCCCTCAGATGCTTGGAGAAATAGCGGGTGCCGAGGATCATGAAGGGGATAAAGATGAACACGATGAGCGTCAGCCACACATTCATGCCGCACAGGATGATGAAGCTGGCGATGATCTTGATGGCGGCGATCAGGAATTCCTCCGGGCAGTGATGGGCAAACTCCGTCACCTCGAACAGGTCGCTGGTGATGCGGGCCATGAGCTGGCCGATCTTGGTGTTGTTATAGTAGGAAAAGGACAGCTGCTGCAGATGATGAAACAGATCGCGGCGCATGTCCGTTTCGATGCGGCTGCCCATGATGTGGCCGCGGGACTGCATGTAATAATTCGCCGCGGCGTCAATGATCCTGAGCACGATGTACAGTATGCCCAGACGCAGCAGCCAGGGAAGCCAGTCCGGCATCACCTGCACGAAGGTCTCCCCCGCGCCCAGTCCCTTCGCCACATCGGTCACCCTGCCGGTGATCTCCTTGACGATCAAAGGGCTTACGATCTCGCAGGCGCAGGTCATGACGGCGCAGAAGAGATCAAAGATCAGCATGCCCCTGTAGTTTTTGAAATAGGGCAGGAAGCGTTTGAAGAGCACCGATGTCTTCATGCGGCGGGCGGGGTTTTCGGTCTGCCCGGCAGGCGGCATATTTTCAGCCGACGTTTCATTCTTTTTCTTTTTTGACATTTCATTTCTCCGTTTCTGTTGTGAAAGAAAACATATATGAACCCGGATCTTCCGGGAGGATCACTCAAGGATCCCTGTCAGATCAAAGGGCGGTGTATAGGCGCTCTGCGCGCTTTCGGCATCCTGGCAGTAGCCGGAAAGGCCGAGGGCGTTGAAGCAGTCCAGCACGCGGCTGTATTCCTCTTCCGTCAGGCGGCGGTCCAGGGGGCGGGGAAGCCCGATGCCCTCCGGCGGGGTGTACTGGCGCATCAGGCTGACAGGAAAGCCGGGAAACCGTTCCGCGACCGTCTGCAGCACCTTTATCGAATCCCCCGTGCACCCGGGCAGCACCAGATGCCGGATGAGGGTGCCCTTTTGCATGATGCCGTCCCCGTCATAGACGGGCAGACCTGTCTGGCGGGTCATCTCCTCAATGGCGGGCACCGCCTTCTCACAGTAATCCGGGGCGGAGCAGCAAAGCCTGCTGAGACGCGGGGACACATGCTTGAGATCAGGCAGATAGATATCGATAACGCCGTCCAGCATCTTCAGGGTGCCGGTTTCCTCATAGCCGCCGGTGTTCCACAGAAGCGGGATGCCCGGCCGGTAGATCTCCAGTGCCTTCAGGATGCCCGGAATGAAATGCGTGCCGGTGACAAAATTGATATTGTGTACCCCGGCGTCCTCCAGCCGGCGCATGATATCCGCCAGCTGCACGGGAGAAACAGCCATTCCCTTTCTGCCCCGGCTGATCTCCATATTCTGACAGAAAATGCACTTCAGGCTGCAGCCGGAAAAAAAGATCGCCCCGCTTCCCCGTGTGCCGGATAAGCAGGGCTCCTCCCACATATGAGGCGCGGCACGGGCAATGAGCATCTCCTGTGTGCAGGAACAGTAGCCCGCCGTGTTTTCTCTGTCCACAGCGCAGCCTCTGGGGCATAATGTGCAAACAGACATAGATCCTCCGAATCACCGGATCCGCCCGTTCATGAACGGACCCGCTCTTTATTCCGCTTTCTCAAACACGAATTCGATCACGCCCGGCGCCATATTGGCCATGCTGTCCACCACCACAGCCAGACGGGGTGCGCTGATGAGCGTATATCCAGGCGCCAGGGAAAGGTCACATTCCACGATCCGGGATGTGCCCGTATCCAGCGTCAGGGTCTGCTCATAAAGCACTGTGCGCTCCGCTTTCTCATCGATGGTCACATAGCGCACGGCGATCTCGCGGGTCGGCGGCACATCTTTGGAAAGATAACGGAATTCCACGATATAGGGATAGGCTTTTCCGTTATCGTACAGCACGGTCTGTTCCGGATCGCTCTTGAGCTTGCAGCCGGGAGCTTTGCTGCTGTCCGCGCGGATCGTGCAGGAGGAAAAGACGGTCCTCTCCTCCTCATACAGCACCCGGTCAAACTGATCCGCGTAGCGGATAATGATACGGGCAGGCAGCGGGACAGGGGTCGGATCGGGGCTCACATCTCTGTGGCCGTCGGCATACACCACAGACCTGTCCTCGAACAGGATCTGCTGGGTCCTCTGCCCGGCAACACCGTCCACAGTGAGCCCGTTATTGCGCTGGAAGGTCTCCACAGCGCCCTTGGTGTTATAGCCGTACGCGCCGTCCACCTTCCCGGTGAGGTATCCCAGGTCCTTCAGCCGCTGCTGCAGACGGCTCACATCATCCCCGCGGCTGTTCATGGAAAGAGACGTATAGATCACAGCGGGAACGGGCGTGGCGGTCGGCACAGGCCGCGGTGATGCAGTCACAGCGGGGGCGGCAGGCGTTTCATAAGCGGCGGGAGCGGCAGGAACAGCAGCGGACACGGGCAGTATCTCCGCCGAAGGCGCGCAGCTCAAAAGCAGCGCCAGATAGATCACCATGATCCGGGCAAGATCCATACGCGTATCCTCCTCTCCTGTGCTGAAGGGATTTCATGCTGATAAAGGGTCACAGATCGATAAATTTCTCAAACTGGGGCAGGATCCCGATGCCGTCGGGATAATGAGCGGCAAACTGGGGAATGGCATGGCTGGGGAAGGAATTGCCCTCGATAAACACGGGCCCGTCCGCCGTGATCGCCACATCCCAGGCGATGAACCGCATCTGCGGCACCTTTCTCATGGCTTCCAGACACATGGCCTTGGCTTCCTCCCAGCAGGGGATGGTGAAGCCGATGATGGGCGTTCCGGTCATGGGATGGGTATCATACACATTGCCGGCCTTGTCCGCGGCGACCGTCAGCAGCTTTCCGCTGTCCACATCCACACGGGCGGCCATGCCGCCGCAGTCCACATTGTCCATCACCTTGCCGTTGCCGATACGCAGGAACGCGTACACGATGCCCTCCTGCTTGTCGCCCAGAAGGGTGGCCACGCGGATGGTGTTGACGGAGGTGGGACACATGCCCGCCATAACGGGATGCTGCACCACCAGCTCCTCCAGGATGCCGTCGCCCATCTCCTTCAGTTTGTTCATGAACGCGTCGATATCCTGCCAGTCGGCTGCCGCGAACTTCTGAATGCCCTGTCCGGAGGAGCCCTCCAGCGGCTTGTACAGGCAGCTTTCCTTTCCGGAAAGGAAGGCGATCAGGGCCTCCTTTGTCAGCTCCTTATCCGCCTTCACCCAGCTCCTCTTCACCTGATCGGCAAACAGCGTGTTGAACTGGGTCTTGTCATCAAAGAAATGCCAGTACTGCTTGTCATTCATGCGGCGCACGATGTTGTTGCTCTTGCCGCGGGTGATGACCGTCTTGCGCTGGGCGGGGGTCAGATTATACATTTCCGCGATCTTGTAGTCCATATAGCCCGCGTTGTAGAGCAGGGCGCAGATCGCCATATCCCGCATGAGCCAGTCGCGGCTCCTGCCGGTCTTTTTCATCAGATACTGAACGGTCTCCTCCATGCGCTTGGTATCGATCTTCCGGAGGCGCTTGAACACATAACCGATCTTAGACATATAAAACCCTCATCTTTCATTCGAGTATATATCCTGTCACCGTTTTCCGTTTCTTTATAAAATCCGCAGGGCGAGCTTCGCCCGCCCAAGGACGAAGTTGAGTGGTGCCCCGGTGGGGCATTCTGCGAAGCAAAAAACGAAACGGAAGTCAACTGAGCAAGGGAGCAGAAGGAAACGGCCCCTGCCGCGACGCGCTGCGACCATTGCGAAGCCCCGGGCAGACAAATTTCGCGAAGAAAAATCTCATTTTCCGAAAGAGAAATTTGTTTCCTTGCGGAATTGCCAACCGCGTGCGAGTCAGCCGTAAACGGCTTCCCACACCACGCATACGCCCAGGAGCGTTATCAACGCGAGAGGCAATTCCGGACCGAATGAAAGTTGTTTTCACCGAAAACACTTTCATTCGCAGGTTTAATGTGGTCACACATTAAACCTGAACAGGGTCACATCGCCGTCCTGCATGACATACTCTTTTCCTTCACTGCGGACCAGGCCTTTTTCCTTGCAGGCGGTCATGCTGCCCAGATCCCTGAGCGTTTCGAAGGGAACGATCTCGGCACGGATGAAGCCGCGCTCGAAATCGGTGTGGATCTTGCCGGCTGCCTGAGGCGCCTTGGTGCCCTTGGTGATGGTCCAGGCGCGGCACTCGTCCTCGCCGCAGGTCAGGAAGGAAATGAGGCCCAGCAGGTCGTAGCAGGCGCTGACCAGACGGTCCAGACCGCTCCTGCCGATGCCCAGGTCATTCAGGAACTCCTGTTTTTCTTCCTCTTCCATCTGGGCGATCTCTTCCTCGATCTGCGCGCTGATGACCAGCACTTCGGCGCCCTCGGCCTTCGCGGCTTCCTTCACTTCCATCACGAAAGGATTCTCCTCATCGGGCAGGCTCACGGCATCCTCGGCGATATTGGCGGCGTAAATGACCGGCTTGGAGGTGAGCAGGAAATAATCCTTCATGATCTCCTTCTCATCCTCGGTAACGGCAAAGGTGCGGGCGGGCTTTCCGCTCTCCAGATGCTCGTACAGACGGTGGGCGAAGGCGGCCTCCTCGCCGTACTTCTTTTCACCGGTCTTGATGAGCTTGGCAGCCTTGTCCTCGCGCTTTTTCACTGTTTCCATATCAGCGAAGATCAGTTCCAGATTGATGGTCTCCATATCGCGGGCGGGATCCACGCTGCCGTCCACATGAATGATATTCTCATCCTCAAAGCAGCGCACCACATGCACGATGGCATCGCACTCGCGGATGTGGGACAGGAACTTGTTGCCCAGACCCTCGCCGCGGCTGGCACCCTTCACGAGGCCGGCGATATCAACAAACTCGATAGCGGCAGGGGTCACCTTCTTGGGATGATACATGCTGTCCAGCACCCTCAGGCGGTCATCGGGCACAGCCACCACGCCGGTATTGGGCTCGATGGTGCAGAAGGGATAATTGGCGGCCTGAGCGCCGGCATTGGTGATCGCGTTGAACAGGGTGCTTTTGCCAACATTGGGCAGTCCTACTACGCCGAGTTTCATATTTTACAGTCTCCTTTTCTTTCCCGGAAGCAGCTGTTCCGGTCCTGATGATCGATCTTTCTCCGCGGCACCGGGCATCCGCCGGACGGGATACGGCAGTGCCGATAACATACCATTTTGTATTATACGACTGCTCTTTCCGTTTTGCAAGAAAAACGGCTCGCCGCCCCCGCCCGTTCCGGTCCGCGGGAGGCTCCTCCGCAACTTGAAGTTGCGTAGGCCGTCAAAAGAGCATTCAGCGGTTGGTTGCGGATGCCCGGCGAATACCCTATAATGTGCCTGTACCGCGATACAGGAAACACAGGAACCGGACAGAACCGCCATCAGAAACAGGGAGAAGAAGTAAAATGAGCTTTGGAAAAAATCTTCAATATCTGCGCCGTCTGGACAGCGGCATGACGCAGGAGACCCTGGCGGAAAAGCTGAATGTGAGCCGCCAGACCGTATCCAAGTGGGAACTCGACAGCGCCCAGCCCGAAATGGAAAAGGCACTGGAACTGTGCAGGATCTTCAATGTATCGCTGGACAATCTGTTCCGGGAGGACCTGGACAGTTATGACGAGCATTACAGTGACCTGAGGGTGGAGACCGTCCCCGCTTTCCGCTGCATCCGGCACGCCGTGATCAGCGATGATCCCGAAAGCGATGCCATCGACCGCGTCCGCGCCATCGCGAGGGAATGCGGCATCGAGCATCCGAAGGTCATCGGCTGGGATTTCCCCGCCGTATCCCCGGAGCAGAGCAATCTCTATCACATGCACGGCTACGAAGCGGCATGGATGCTGCCGGAGGGCATCACCCCGGAGGGCAGGGAGATCTTCGAACAGAAGGAACACCGCTATGCCGCCATCCACATTGAGCGCCCCTTTGACGCGCCCTTCACCATCATTCCGAGGGGGTACAAGACGCTGATGGACTACATGCAGGTGAACGGCCTCAACCACACCGAGAAGGATGTGATCCCCTGCTTTGAAACGGACGGGGAAAACATGGATATTTATATTGCCTGCGGGTGACAGAGGCGAGCGAACCGTAAAAATCGATTCTGTACAGGAGAAAAATTACCTGCGGGTGACAATGGAGCAGCAGCCGCGAAAAGCGGTTCTGTGTATGCGAAAAACACCTGCAGGCGGCAGGGAGGACATATGCTGTACCTGAAACCGGCAAAGCCGGAGGATATCCCCGCGCTGACAGACATCTCAAAACGCGCTTTTGACACCGATATCCTTGTGGGAAACACAGAGCCGGGAGGGCCTCCGGGGTATGATGAACAGGACTTTCACACACAGATGCTGCGGGAAGGACATCTCTTCACCTTTTTCCGGGAACAAGAGATCACCGGCGGCGCCATCCTGTTCGTGAACGGAAACAGAATGGAAGTGGGCAGGATCTTCATCGATCCCGCTCTGCATCGCAGGGGGATGGGGCTGAGGCTGATGAAAGCGGTGGAACTGATGTATCCTCAGGTGACGGAATTCCGTCTGGACACCCCCGTCTGGAACAGGCGCACCAACGCTTTCTACCCGCGGGCGGGATATATTGAAACCGGCAGAGACGCGGAATCGGTATGCTATGTAAAGAAAAAGTGAGCAAACAAAAAACACAGGCGTTCCGGATCGGACGCCTGTGTTTTCTGTATCTGCCGGTTACTTCTTTTTCGCGGCTACCAGTTCGATATATCCGCGCTCGCCGCGGGGCTCCAGCTGAATGCGGGGATTTTCCTTGTCCCATTCATAGCCGATCAGGGAAGGATCATACTTTTTGATGGCATCCCACACCGCGCCGATGGCGTCCTCGTAGTCCTCCTCCTTGAAGGGCTGACCCTGGAACATCAGGAACTGCGCCGCGGGCAGACGGATGGTATCGAAGCCCTCGGGGATCTTTCCGCTGTAATCCAAGGGCACTTCCACGCCCTGCACATAGGTGGATGTGCCGGGAGCGATGTACTTCTCCGGCAGCCACAGGCAGACGGGCTCGCCGTCCAAGGAATCCATGCTGGTGAGGATGCCCCACACATCGCATCCCACCTCATTGCAGTAGGTCCAGTACTCATTGGCTTTCACGCCGCGCTTGATGATGCAGAGCCGCTCGGGCTTGCTGATGACCTGCACGAATACGGTTTCAGTCTCTTTCATTTCTTCTCTCACCTTTCTCATCACTCTGAATTTCACGCCGTAAGGGATAAAGAGAGGGATCGGTCCGGGATCGCGGCTGTACTCACCGGGATTGCATCCGAACTCGCGGAAGAACGCTCTGCGGTATCCGTCCAGGCTGTCAAAGCCGCAGGCATACGCCGCGTCCGTCACGCCGGTCGCGCCCGTCTTCAGCTTCCTTGCCGATTCGGAAAGGCGCAGACGGCGGATATAATCGGCGGGAGACAGTCCCGTGTATTCCCGGAACAGCCGGTAGGAATACCATGGGGAATACATGGATTCCTTCGACAGATCCACAAGGGTGATCTCCTCCGCCAGATGCTCAGCGATGAACTGCTGCATCCGCTGCACCGCCATGACCTGTTCTTCCATCCGCTCACCTCCTTTACGGGTGTATCATACACGAAAGGTGAACCGTATTACTCGACTTTTTTTGCCATGCTTGAAAAGGTTTGGGGGGGATCATTCCTCCGGCAGCAGCTCGATGCGCACCTCTTTGCCGCCGTCTGTGTATGTTTCTTTCACATAACTGTCAATGATGCCGCCGTCCTTCACCAGATGCCGCACTTCCGTGACGGGATACGCCTTCAGGTGATCTCCCTCCGCCGTGATCTCCAGCGGGATGCTCAGACAGCCGATGCACTTTTCCTCCGGCTGATACTTCCATCCGCTCACCCAGGATATGAGGATGGCCCGCCCGTCCGGGGCGGAAAAGATCTGCCCGGCATACTCATCCGGCCCTTTCTGAAAATGCGAGCGGATCCGGGGCGTGAAAGCGGTGCCGTCAAAATTTCCCAGCATCACCTCAAAATAATGATCCGCGTTATACGGACAGACGGATACCGACAGCAGGTATTCATTCCCGTATCTCACGAGAGAGGGACATTCGCAGAACCGGCAGTCTTCATATTCCTGAAGGACGCCCGAATAACGCCAGCTGAACAGATCACCGGATGTATAGAGCAGCAGAAGCCCTTTCCTGTTCGCGCTGTCCGCCGAGGCGATCACCAGATAATATCTGCCGTCTTCGCAAAAAACGGCGGGATCCCGGAAATTGCCGTCACATTCAAAGGGATATTCTGTGATCACGGGGTTGTTTTCATACTTCACAAAGGTCAGCCCGTCATCCGTATAAGCGACCGATACCGTCTGCTTTCCACCGGCATCAACGGAGGCATAGAACAGATACAGCCTGCCGTCCTTTTCAATGGCCGTCCCGCTCCACACGCCGCCGGCGTCACAGGGCATATCCGCCCTCAGCGCCACAGGCAGTTCCTCAAAATGCAGAAAATCCCTTGTCCGGGCGTGCCCCCAGTTCATGGGGATGTTCCAGGGCGTTTCACTCTGCGGCGCATGCTGATAAAAAATGTGATACCAGCCCTTGAAAAAGCACAGCCCGTTAGGATCGTTCAGCCAACCCTTTTCCGGGTGGTAGTGATATTTCAGTGTGCTGTTGGAACGCATAGCCCTACCCTTCCCGCCGGATCTTTCCGGAAAATTCAATATATGCCCTCATAGGAAGCAGTGATCCCGAAAAGCCCCCAGAAGGTCTCGCCGATGACCGAAGTGCTGTCATACAGCCGGAGGGCTTCATTCCTGTCGCCGTAGGCAAAATAACTGCCGTCCTCCGTGCGGAAAACGCTGCAGCCGTCCGTTGCCATGTACAGCGTGATCTCTCTCCTGTCCGCGAGGAACAGGGTGAGCGTCGCGTCAAAGGGGCAGGCGGTGGCTCCGCAGGGCTGAGCGATGGAAAAGTTCTCCTCTATCCACTTCAGACCCTGCTCCTCCATCAAGGTAAAGGTTCCCCGGGGCGTCACCAGCTCAGCCGTCTCAAGGCCGGAGATCGAGCGGATCATTTTCTCCGTCCCCGCGGCGAGCCGGTCCGCCTCATTTTTATAGATCCATCCCACCGCGCCGCGAAGGCTGACGATGAGCCAGTCCCCGTCATCCTTCACAATGGGCAGAACTGTGCCCTTGCTCAGCAGCGCGACTCTGGATGCCATCGTATCGTTCCAGGCAAACACGGGCGTCGCTTCATCGGTGCGGTACCAGGTGGGGTTGACGAGGATATAGTCGGCATTGACCCAGCCCGCCGGGCCCTCATCACAGTCGTCTGAAAGGAAGCAGTCCGCCCAGCCGTCCCAGCACTCCTGCACGATGAATGTATCCCCGAAATACAGGGTTTTCACCGCCCTGGAACCGGAGCTGCGCCCCTGACGCACCGTCAGGCTTTCGCACAGCACCACGGCCTGATAGCCGATCTGCCCCTCACCATGGGCAGGAAGGATCTCCGCCTGACAGGCGCTTCCCCCGATGCAGGTCAGAAGCAGTGTCAGCGCCAGCAGTATCGTCACTTTTTTCAGCATATTCAAATCGATTCTCCTTTCACCTGCTCCGCGGTCATCAGCCGTTTCCGTCCCAAAGCTCCGTCTGCCGGATCCGTCCGAAATGACCGGTGTACGGATCCCATACCAGATACCATTCATCCCCGGCTACACCGATGATCAGCAGGCGGCTGACATCATAGCCGGTGATCTTTACAGGAACAGTCTCCCCGTCCCACAGGATCTCCGTTGCCGGATGCACATTGATCTTTCCCGTCAGGGCGGAAGGCAGGCTGTTGATCTGATCCCCGAAGGCCAGATACTTCGTCATCATATATCCCTCTGTATTCCCGATGCGCACCCTTGTCCATTCACTTCCCCGGCTGATCACCAGCAGAGGGGTGCCGTTATAATACTTGCCGAGGGATCTGCTACCCCTGTCCGGCGCCTGCCGCAGATGCAGGCGATCCTTTGGATCCGGGTTATGCGGTGTCGCCCAACCGGAGGGATCGATAAGTGCTCTCGCCTCCTCCATGCTTTCCGGGATCAGGGACCAGTCCATCACCGTGATATCCTTCCACGGCACTGTGCCGATGTACGGAGAAGCATTCCACCACAGGACGCCTTCCGAAGCAAAGCAGGGGCCCAGTTCAAAATACCCGCCGCTCTTCATCAGCACGCCCCTTGCGCCCCAGGTGCCGTCACTGCTCCTGCCGATGCGGACGCCGTACTGCTGCCCGCCCAGATTCAGCGTTTCCACAAAATTCTCAATGCCGATCATGGTCCCGGCAGGCAGGGGCGTGCTTTCCGTGATCCGGCAGACGTGATCCTGCGTATACTCGCAGCACAGCAGCACCCGCGAGCCGTCCGGTCTGTCCGCGATGAACTGCAGGCCGTCCCGGTCCAGATATCCGTCAGCATAGCTGTATCCGCCCCGGACCGCTGCCGAAAACAGGCGGCGCAGGATGTCATCCGATATGCACATGCTGTCATCGGTCGTATATCCGATGGCACAAACCGGCGGTTCAAAGCCGCTGAAAGCCGCGAGGCTTTTTTCCTCCTCCGTCAGCACATCGGGCAGAGGCATTCCGGGAGACCGCATAAGGATATTGTCATTCTGATCC
The DNA here is from genome assembly GCA_017577285.1 of Clostridiales bacterium. Classification (GTDB taxonomy): domain Bacteria; phylum Bacillota; class Clostridia; order Christensenellales; family Aristaeellaceae; genus ZC3RG03. The sequence continues at coordinate 22,668 of PITV01000004.1, read as the reverse complement.
GTATACACCGTTTCGGTGCAGAGCCATCCGCCGGACAGAGACGCGTGATATTCCGTTCCCGCATTCCATTCATCCGGTGTGCCCTCATACCGGATGACAGAAGACAGCACCCACTCATTCTCCCTGACAAAGTAATACTGATCACAGTTTCCGTCATTCCACGGGAAAGGATCTGTCAGGATCAGCATCTCATCCGTATCAAGATAAACTTTCGTCCCTTCGCCCGCCGCCTGATGATTCTCGAACAGGACGGTCCATCCGTCATCCTCTCTGGAAAGAACGGTCAGAAAGCAGCCGCTTTCCGTCTTTATGACCGCCGCGCCGGAAAAACCGCATTCCGCGGCGGAGATCACTGTGCCGCCGCCATTGCCGTAAAGCGTCATAAGCGCAGATGAAAAGTCTTCTGAAAGGCCGTTCTCCGCACGTCCGGCCGTACAGAAGCAAAGGAGGAGCAGAAGCAGAAAAGCCGTGAGAAGTGCGCGTTTCATCATTTCCTCCGAAAAACAGGATATCAGCAATATAACGCGGCAGACCGGAGATTTATTCCCGGTCAGAACAGATCCAGCATGCTGTCCAGATAGATCTCCTCCCTCACCCGCAGCTGATATTCCGGTTTTGTCATGTAATACAGCAGAAACTCCAGGATCAGGGCGCTGCCGAGGCTCCGGCCCTCGATCTTGAACTGGGAAAAGCCCATGGGCAGATAAATATTCTGTATATCATCGATGCTGATAAAGGCGGGGCTCTTCATAGCGGCAGAGAACCGGTAGCCCTTATCCCCTCCGGGAGCGGTGCAGATGTGATCCGGGCAATCCTCGCCCAGACTCTTCCGGCTCACATTCTCATAGCAAGCCTTTCTGTCTTTGCAGCCAATGAAGCAGCACTCATTGCACAGAAATTCCGTCTTGTCCTTCAGCTGCTGCGGCAGCGCGCTGAGCCGGTCGAACGCCTTGTTCAGCCGGAAGTCCGGCACGATGAAACGGAATTCCTCCCGCCGGGCCTCCTTCCGGAAATCATCGAAATCTGTCAGCACCTTTGTGGTGGAAGACACGAAATAAAAGCCGGGGTAATTCTTTTTCAGATAGTCCAGCAGCAGATCGGAGTGGATGATGACGCCGTTCTGAACGCTTCCGCTGTCCTCGAATATCCGGCAGAGCCTGTTACATTTCCGGTCCGAAAGATGCTCCTCGCGGAGCAGGGAATTGCTGAAGGTGAGCCGGGCAGAAATACCGTATTCCCTCATCAGCGCCAGCACATCCCGGGCATCCTGATCCCCGGATCCCACGCGCCCTCCGCCCCAGAGACAGTCCGCCGGGGCGCCATAGACAGAGCCGATATCGCACCAGTCATAAAACCAGTTCCGGTGATCCCTGAATAACGGCAGAAAAGCCCGGTACAGATCGTAAAACTCAAAGAGACCGGGCAGATGGCAGTATGCGGTTTTCCTCTGAGCGCCGTCCATCCTCAGAACTCCCATTCCTCATTTCTGCGGATCTTCAGCGCCGGGCAGATGTGATCATGCCCCGGCCCCCAGCCGCAGCGCCTGCATCCGAAGCACTTCACATAGGGGCTCCCGTTCAGAATGGCTTCCGAAAAAGCGGGATCCGCCAGCAGACCGCAGGCGATATCCACTGTGTCGATCAGTTCATTTTCCAGCAGATATTTCACCTGTTCAGGCGTGCGGATGCCATTCACAAGAGATACTGGAACAACACCCTTGAAATGCTCATGGAAGATGACGCCCAGGCCCGCGATGCGGTTATAGGGCAGACTGTCATCGTGGGGCAGATCCTTCGTGTCCTGAATGCCGCAGGAGACCTGCAGATAATCGCAGCCCGCCTTCACATAATGCTCCGCGATGCCAATGCTCTCCTCCACAGTGGGATCGCAGCCGGATACGCGCACGGAAATGATGAAATCCTTCCCGCAGGCCTCCCGTATGCCGGAAATGATCTCGCAGCCGAAGCGGGCGCGATTCTGTGTGCTGCCGCCGTAGGCATCGGTGCGCCTGTTCACAGCCGAAGCGAAGTCGTTGATCAGGTAGGAGTGGCAGCCGTGGAGCTGCACGCCGTCATAACCCGCCGCCTTCGCCCGTACAGCGGCATCGATAAAGCACTGTTCGATCCTTCTGATCTCCGGCACCGTCAGTTCCTTCGCCATGACTTCCCGGTCCCCGTCATGCCACATCACGGCAGTGGGAGAGGTAAGCGGGCCGCAGGCGGGGTGCGTTCCCAGCCCGCCGTAATGGAGCTGCGGCACAGCAAGCGCGCCGCAGGCATGGCACGCCTGTGCGATCTTCCGGTGGCCTTCGATCTGCTCATCATTCCACAACCCGATCTGGCTGGGAAACAGCCGTCCCTCGGGAGAAACCGCCGTTGCTTCCACGCAGATGAAGCCGCAGCCGTGCTTTGCCCGGAGGCCGTAATGCCGGGCGAAAAAATCCGTCGCGATCCCGTCATCCCCGGCACAGAACTTCACGGTGGGCGCCATAGTGATCCTGTTTTTGCACATCCTGCTGCCGATCCTGACCGGCATATCCGCTGTGATCATTGTTTTTCCCTTTCTTATCTGTTTATTTCAGCACCGGCTTCCAGTCATCCCTGTCATCCAGAAAAAGCTCGGTGAACTCATCGTGCGCCATGATCTTCATCAGGCTGTCCATGTGCCAGATCCAGTTCATTTTCAGCACATCCTCCTGCTCCGCCCAGAAGACATTTCCCTCTTCGGAAGATGTCAGTTCGCCGGTGAACCGGTCCGCCCGGAACAGGAAGACGATATACCGGCTCCCGTCCGGATTGAGCCATTCCTTGATGCCGCAGAGCTTCGGACTTTCTATGTTGAGCCCCGTTTCCTCCTTCATTTCCCGGATGACGGAATCCGTGACAGGCTCGCCCGGCTCCACATGCCCGCCGGGGAAAATGATGCCGCCGGCATCTTTTCCGGTCTTCTCTTCCACCAGCACCTTAGTGCCGTCCCGGATCATGCACATATTTGTTAAAATGACTTTCTCCGTACGTTCCACCGCGTTAATCCTTTCTCAGTTCATAAAGAAATCCATGATCCGCTGCTTGTAATCCGGCGCCTCATCATATACGGCGTGACCGTAGCAATCATCATACATATAGATCTCACAGCCCAGCGCTTCCGCGATCTCCTCCGAGCCCTCCGGGGTCACCGCCTGATCTCCCCCGGAGCCCAGCACCAGAACGGGACAGGAAACGCGGGACAGACTGCTCATGCAGTCAAAATCCCCGCAGGCCCTCGCCAGGATCAGGAACCTCGCGTATTCTTCCTCCCCGATCCCGCGGTTCGCGTCGATAATGAAATCGTGATACGCGGCAAGCGTGGCACCGGAATACACACGGGCGGCGAAGCTTTCCAGCAGAGCGGTCTCATCCCTCCGCTCCGCCATGTCCGTCCATTCCGCGATCAGCGCGCTGAATGTGTCATTCTGCCGTGCCAGCGTGGACCCGAGAATGACCTTTCCCACCAGTTCGGGATGATCCGCCGCCAGATGCATGGCAATCATTCCGCCCATGGATACGCCGAAAACATCCGCGTTTTCAATGCCGAGAGCCGTCATGGCGGCCGCGGTATCCTCCGCCACATCCCTGAGCGTATACCCTTCGCGAATGTTTTCCGGCGGATCGAACACATACACGGTAAAATCCTTCGCAAACATGCTGTAGGCATCCGCCACCGCCTGTGCCGACGCCGTCACCCTGTGGACAGACAAACCGGGCAGCATGACGAACACCTTTTCTCCCGTTCCGAACACGGCATAGTTCATTTCAACATCCCCGGCGACCACCGTTCTGACAGAAACCTCTGTCCCCTCCGCGCGGGCGGCGCGGACTCCGGCCCCGCGGATCAGCAGGATCATCACTGCCAGCACAAAAACGACAGCTTTCATTCACGATCTCCTTCGCGGCACGTTATCGATATTTCACAGGATCCGGCTCATTGGACGTCCTCCCCGCCGCTGTTCTTTTTCAGCTGCTCAAAGAACCCGTCCACATTCAGCAGCCCGAAGGACCACAGGAAAGCCCGGTCGGTCTCGCTGAGTTCATCCGGGCTCATCCACTTCACCTGCATCAGGGGCTGGGCATCCGCCGGTTCCTCCGGGTCATAGCCCAGCACAGGCTCGGCATCCTCAGGTATCGCCACCTCAAAGGAATACTCCGCGCCGTGCCGCCTGTACTGCACCGCCAGCGGACGCAGGATCGTCCCGTCCAGGCCGCACTCCTCCTTCAGCTCGCGAAGGGCCGCCTCCTCCGGCGTCTCCCCCGGCTCGATACCGCCTCCGGGCAGAAGATGGAAGAAGCGTCCGAAACAGAACACCTTCTCCATCAGCACCATCCCGCCGCGGGTGACGACGGCCACACTGCGGCGGCGCTCCTGCATATACTGTTCCTCTTTCCCGGCATCTGTTTGCTTATCCATTCAAAGCGTCCTTTCCTTTTTGCGGCAGATGTACAGCAGGTGATTTGCGTTTTCCAGGACCGCGCTGTTCCTGCGCAGCACATCCAGATTGCTCTGCACCAACTCCACAGCCGTCACATCCTTGCCCTCTTTCGCCAGGGCGATGGAATATCTGCCCGTGCCGGCGCCGATTTCCAGCACCTTCGCGCCCTTTCCGGCAAAGCGGCGGATATAACTCATGGCGGCGGCATACTCCAGCTGCCCGTAGCGGGATTTCTTCAGTCGGGCATCCTCATCGATCTGATCATAAAAACGCTTTACAATCTCTTCTCTCGTGCTCATGGCATTTTTCCCTTGCATAATATTTATAAGGTTATAAGGTCGACTTTTCCGATTATACCTTTTTCGCCGTGAAGAACAGCCGCGGGAAACGGAACAGGATCTCCCCGTTCGGCTGAACAGGATAAGCCTTCCTCACTTCCGCCAGCACATCCTTTTCGTATTCCGCGGCATCTGTCTCATTCAGCCGGTCCAGATAGGGGCGCATGCCCGTGCCGCGGTACCAGTCCATAATGCTTTCATGGGAAGGCATCCGGTGCATGTAGACCGTTCTCCAGAGGCTGAACTCCCCTGTCTGCCCGGACAGGATATCAAAATAATCCTCTTCGCTGTACAATTCCCGCTGACGGGAATCCGCCAGCTGATCACGCCATTTCGCGCTGTCCGCCACATCCCGGATAATGAGATGGATGGGCTCGAAATAATTATCCGGCATCTGCACCGCCAGCACGCCGCCCGCCTTCAGGATGCCCATCATTCCGGGGATCAGTCTGCGGTGATCCGGGATCCACTGGATGCAGGCGCTGGAGAAAACGATATCGTATCTTTCCTTCATCCCCGCCAGATCCTTTGACGCGTCCAGAGAGATGAACTCCATTTCCGGATAATTCCTTTTCGCCAGCGCGATCATATTCTGCGAGATATCCGCGCCCGTGACCCGTATTCCCGGAAACCGGTCGGCCAGCACCTTCGTGCTGTTGCCGGGGCCGCAGCCGATATCGATGGCGGTACGGGGCTCTTTCAGATCGATCCTCACGGCCAGATCAACAGCCGGCTGTGTGCGCTCCTTCAGAAAGCGGCTGTAAAGCGCCGCGTCCCACTCAAACACAGGATACCCCCTCTCGGATCAGATAAGCAGATACGCTCTCACGCGCCGGCGCTTCCGGCCGCGGATCTTTTATAGCACACATATTCCCCCACGCAGCGGAAGCCGCAGTCCAGCGCAGCCTCCTGCTCCTCCGGCTCAGCAAAGAACACGATGTGCTTCATGTCCCGCTCCATGCAGTCATTCATCACCGCCCGGAGCAGCGCGCAGAACACTTCCCGGTCATAACGGCCCTTGCGGAAATCCGTGCCGAATATCTCGCTCCCGCCGTTCCCGTCCGGGGTGCAGTAGATCGCCGCCGCCGGCCCGCCGTCCTTCATGTACACGAACACCGTCCACTGTTCGAAGGCCTCCAGGATCCGCTCCGCCGTCCAGTACATTTCCTCCTCTGTCCAGGTATGGAGTTTTCTGAACAGATCGAAATTCTGCCGGTCAACGGGGATCACATGACCGTCCGGAGGCGTCCTTTCAAGCCCCGGCAGCAGGATGCAGTCATTGAAGGAGGCTTCCAGCCGCTCAAACCCGTTTTTCGCGTTCTCCAGGCAGGCGACCGCGTCCCTGTTGCAGGCCGGAAAGCCGAAATACAGGTCATATGCCGGGTATTCTCTTTCCAGCAGTTCCGTCAGTTCATCAAAGGCCCGCCCTGTATCCCCGCTGATGCTGAACATCACCAGCTGCAGATAGTGCTCCTCCGGGATCGTGTAAAACTGAATGAACCCGGCGGTCTTTCCATCCTGCTCAAACAGCAGGAGCTCATCGTTCTCCCCGCCGGCCGCCTCAAGAAAGGAGGCGGCAAATTCATCCTTTGTCTTGATCCCGTCCGCGTATGTCGGATAGGCGGATCGGGTCTGATCCAGCGCCAGTTCATAGGCGGGATCAATATACCGGCCGGCCTCGTTCTCCGGAATCCTCTTCAGCATAACTTATCTCCTCCCCGCGTGGTCCAAACCGTTCCCCGGCTGATATCAGCCCATATCGCTGATGATCGCCTGCTTCACTTTCTCCAGATCGCCGCTCGTGAGGACGGGGATCAGGGCATCGATCTCATCAATACTCTTGTCCCACCATTTCCATTTGAGCAAAAGAGCGGTCAATTCCTCATCGAAACGCCTGCGGACGGGCTTCGCGGGGTTTCCCGCCACGATGGTATAGGGTTCAACGCAGGCCGCCACCACGCTCTGCGCGCCGATAATGGCACCGTCCCCGATATGCACGCCCGGCATGATGACGGCGTTCTGACCGATCCACACATCATTCCCGATAACGGTATCGCCCCTGTACGGCAGGTCCGCCATGGCCGGCGGAGCCATATTCCAGCCCTCCAGCGTATAAAAGGGGAAGGTGGACACGCAGTTCATCTGGTGATTAGCGCCGTTCATCACAAACTGCACCCCGGCAGCGATCTGGCAGAACCTGCCGATGATCAGCTTATCGCCGATCCAGGGGTAGAAATGCTTTACATGGCTTTCAAAATCGCTGTCCGCGATGTAGGTGAAATCGCCCACCTGAATGTTGGGATTTTCCACGGCGGGCTTCACATAGATCTCCTTATCATATCCCGGGACCGGATACAGTACGCCCGGGTCGGGCTGTTTTCCGTTTTTCATAATGACCTCCGTATCCGCCGTTATTTATCCGCGGCCGTCCGACACTTCCCGCCCGTTCTGATGGTGGCGGCATAAGCGCTGTTGCACAGGCCCAGGATCGCGGAGAGGATGAACAGGGTCTCGATCCCCAGCGCCTGCCACACCCAGCCGCCGAAGAGGGCGATGAACACCGTGATCAGGTGGTTCACCGAAATGCCGGTGGAAATGGTGGCGCGGGTCTCCTCCGGGCTGTCGGAGATATCCTGCACATACACATTGGATGCCATGGACGCCAGCGAAATGATGGAATCCAGCACATAGTTGACACAGCACACGACCATGGCCACGCCCATGGGGAAGATATCCTTGGCAAAGCCGTAGAAGAAGCACACGATGACTAGGATGAGGGTATCCGCCACCATCACCTTTTTGTAGCCGATCCTGTCGATGATGCTTCCCACCACAGGCGACAGGAAATAGCAGCAGATCGCGGATACGGCAAACAGCAGGCTGATGACCTCGGGCGTGGCGCCGTAAACCCTGATCAGGGCGTAGGGCCCGAAGGTGAAGAACACCTGCTTGCGGGCGCCGTAAAATACCTCCAGCATGTAATACTTCGTGAATTTCTTCCGGAAATAGAAGCGCCTGTTGTTCTTATCCGTGGCGCTGTTTCCCCTGATCCTGAACGTGATGAGCATACCGGCGCCGATCAGCACCGATGCCGCCATGAAGAAGGGCCGGAAGGGCTTTTCTGTTTCCCTGCCGATGAGGGCGAAAACGCCGATGATGACCGCGTAGCCGAAAAGCGTGCCGATATTGCTGGTGGAATTCTGGTATCCCAGCGCTTTTCCGCCCTGCCCGGTCACGGAATATTCCAGCGAAAGCGTGCTTTTCATGCCCAGCTGGATGTGCTCGCCCAGAGAATACACGCTCATGGCAAGGATCACCAGCACCTTGTTGGCAGGCACCGCGGAAACCATCACCATGCCGCACAGCATGATGACCGCGCCGATCTTGTAGATGCGCTCCGCGGAGTACATGCTCAGCGCCATCAGGATGAAGATCAGCAGCAGTCCCGGGATCTCGCGGAAAAACTCCGCGATGCCCCGGTCAAACTCGCCCAGCTGCACAGCCTCGGACAGGTAGTTGTCCAGCAATCCCTTGTACAGGCCGTAGCCGATGCCCGTCACCAGGATCGAGAGCAGGAACATCTTCCAGCTCGAATCCTTCCGGAATGTTTCTTTGATCTTTTTGAACATTTTACTCTTCCTCCCGGATCCCGTCCGGTGAATTTTTCGCGGTCAGCCGACCGAATATATAAGGTGAATGATGCTCAGAGATCCATGGGATAGAGGATCCCCGCTTCCCTTCGCAGCCGGGTGCTGATCCCGCTCACCGCCAGGCTCTCCTCCAGCGGAACGAGCGGCGATTCTGTCATGCCCTTTTCGATGCATTCCGCCGCGTGATCGAACTCGTAATGATGTCCCTCGTTTTCCGGCTGAAAATCGAAGGTCTCCGTCTTTCCGCCGGGCCTGTGCAGGATAAGTTTTACGGGATGCCAGAAATCCGGGATCTCCAGATATCCGTCCTGTCCGTACACCGTCATCCGCTGATCCGCCTCGGCGTCCATGCCGCAGAAGAACTGGGCGGTGGCGCCGGAGGGATAGATCATCTGCACGCTCATGCGCATATCCACCCCGTTGGGCGCCTTAACGGCATAACCCGTCACCTTTTCCGGCTTCCAGCCCAGAAACCCGGTGATCCCCATCAGGGTGTACACGCCCAGATCCAGCAGGGCGCCGCCCGCCGTTTCCTTCGCGTATACGCGGTCGCTCTCATCATATTTCCCCGGATAGGAGAAATTTCCGCACACATGCCGTATATCACGGAAGAGGCCTTTTTCCGCCATATCCCTGGCTTTTTTCATGGCGGGCATGAACCGGGTCCACATGGCTTCCATGAGGAACACCCCGTTTTTCCTTGCGCAGCTGATCATGGCCCTGACCTCGGCGTCATTCACCGCCATCGCTTTCTCGCAGAGAACATGCTTGCCGTGCTCCATCATCAGGATCGCGTTTTCCATATGGCAGGAATGGGGCGTGGCAATGTACACCAGCTCCACATCCGGATCCTCCGCCAGTTCCTCATAGCTTCCGTATGCCCGGGGTATGCCGTATTTTTCCGCCGCCGCCTTCGCCCGTTCCGCGCTGCGGGACGCGATGGCAGTCAGTTCGATTCTTTCCGCGTTGCACATATCGGTCATCACCCGGTCCACGATCCTGCCGGTGCCGATGATCCCCATTTTGACCACGATCATTCTCCTTCCCGCGGGCCGCTGTGTTCCAAACGGCCCTGCCCGCTCCGTATCACCGCCCGAACTGCTTCTCATTCGATCTTCCGCAGTCCGTCATACAGTTCATTGAAACTCCTCATTTCCCCGCATCTGCCGAAGGACAGTTCCCTGTTCTCCCTGAATTCCAGTTTGTATACATTATATCACGGGCGTTTATTCCCTTGCAATCACTGCTTTACAGCAAAAAAGCCGCCGGAGGGCGGCTCTTTGGAAAGAAATATATCCGGAACAGCAGGGCGTCACCTGATACCGCCGGCGATGAAGGTTCCGTTCTCCTTGGGGATGTACAGATATCCGTCCGTCATCCTTCCGGTGAAATACCGGCGCAGTTCGTCCCGTCTTTCCGGGTCGATCCCGTTCAGCGAGGACATGGTATAAATGTAGTCCAGATAATCCTCCACATCCGTGATCTTCAGCGCGTCCGCGTAATCCCGCCGTTCCACCCGCGCGAACCGCTTTTCCAGCAGTTCCGCCCCGTTCTGCAGGGTGAAGGAGGCCGCGGCCTGCAGATCATACGGAATGCCGAGCTCATCCAGCGCGCGATCAAGGTATTCCGTCATGCCGTGGATCCCGATGGTGGCCGCGAAGAACAGGCCGTCCTTTTTCAGCACCCGTCTCACTTCGGCGATGGCGGCGTCCACGTCCTCCACATGGTACAGCATGGAATTGGCGATGACCAGATCAAAAGTCTCATCCGCGTACGGGATATCCAGTATGTCGATCCTTTCCACCGAAAACACGGGGGCCGCGAAGCGACGCCGCAGATGCTCCGTCATCCCCCCGGAAATATCTGACAGGATGATCTCTATGCCGCTTTTCATAAGGGACGCGTCATTCGTGAAGTATTCCCAGATTTCGCCCCCGCCGCTTCCCAGCTCCAGTATCCTCATGCCGGGCCGGAAAGGATACTGGTCAAAGATCCACTTCTGAAATCCCACCGGATTGACGCTGTACTTTTCGTGCAGACTTTTGCGGATCCAAAGATTGGAGGTGCCCCTGTACTGCTCCTCCAGGATCGATCTGTCTGACATGTTTGACATAGACCGCTGTTCCTTTCTCAGCCGTCAATAACGCTCAGCGCGGTGATCCCGATAGCGATGTAGGTGAGCACAGAGGCAAACATCCTTCCCTTGCGGGTGCCGGCATGAGTGAGCAGATAGAGGATGCTGAGGATGAACATGATGCCGCCGCCGGCGCAGCCCGCGCCCACATTCCATGCCCGGCTGCCGGTGAGATCCTGAACGAAGGGGTACAGACCCACCGTGACATAATGACCGATCCAGTTGCAGGCAAAGGAGATCAGCGTGATCCACACGCCCCAGTCAAAGGCGCGGCGGCGCCAGCCGTATATGATCAGCCCGGCAAACAGGATGACAACGGGGAACGCCGCGATGCTTTCCAGCTGCACAAAATGGATGCCGCCGACCGCGAAATGCCATGCCTCTTCCCCCGCCGCCTGCCACAGGAAAATACCGGAAGCGAAACCGGCCCAGAAGGCAAACACGTCCTTTCCCTTCTTCGCGCAAAGCGATGCTGCTACGCACAGCCCCGCCGCAAGGACAAAGGACAGGATCATATAGATCAGCCGCCCCAGCGTCGGGGAGGACATCTCGCTCCCCACAAGTTCTTCCGCCCCGATGAGCGCGCCCCTGTATATGAACAGTGAACAGAACCCCATCAGCGCGAACAGGATCACCAGTTCAATGCCGATGCTCAGCAGATAGTCGATCAGAAATCCCCTTGCGGTCAGCCTGCCGCGTTTTTCCGGCATATTTTCCCGCCCCCTTATCCTTTATTTTACTTTTCCGGCACAGGCCGGGGACCGCTTACGCGGCACACCCCCGCACACAGCCGGTCATCTCTTTCGTTCAGGTCATCCTCTGTCTGCTATTATGCCACAAACAGTTCCAAAAGTGAAGAGACAGGCCCGCATCCGGCCTGTCTTCCTGTATCTTTTTTCCCCGGCGCCTGTCTGCGGATCACGGTGCGGCCTTTCGCATGATCTCATAGGAAAGGATCTTTCCGCCTGCCAGATGATGCTCCCTGTGTTCCACCTGCACATAACCCCGGCGCCGGTAGAATTCACCCGCGGGCAGGGAGGCATCCACCTCGGTATGATCATATTCCTTTATGATCTCACGCTCCAGGAACGTCATCATTGCGGAGCCGATGCCGGTGCCCTGACATTCCGGCAGCACATACACCCTGTTGATGTGGTTTCCGTCAATGGTGCCTGTTCCAAGGATCCTGCCGTCCCGCCCGATCACATAGGTGTTTCCGGCGGCAATATCCTTCCGGATGTTTTCAAGGCAGTGCAGTTTCAGGAAGAAATCCACCACCTCATCCCGGTAATACTTCGGGTACACATCTTTGATAGTGCTGCTGACGATCCTGTCGATCTCCTCCGCCTGCTCCGGGCACGCAGGAGAAATGTTCCAGTTGTTTTCCATACGGCAATCATTCCTTTTCGATCAAATCACATTCTGTTCAGCGACAGCACCTTTTTCACTGTATCCATAGGCGCTTCCAGCTGTTCATATGCTTCCAGCACGCCCACCGGCTGACCGGCATCTTTCTCCAGATACCACGCCGCCTGCAGGGGGTGCATGCCGGCCTCCTCTGCCGTCTCCAGCTCCCGGCTTCCGCCGTCACCGATGTACAGGCATTCCCCGGGCAGGACTCCCAGCCGTTCCAGACACTGGTCGAAGATCCTCCTGTCCGGCTTCATGATGCCGCATTCGCAGGACAGGCAGGCCACATCGAAATATTTAAATAGAGCCGTATCCCGCATCACTTCCCGCTCCTCAAAGTAGCAGTTGGTGATGAGAGCGATCTTTATGCCGTTCTCCTTCAATTCCTCCATCATGGGGATGATCTGAGGGTGCGGATTGTCAAAGGCGCACCGGATGCCGGTTCTCCTTTTTTCAGAGATCTTTTTCATCATCTCACCGGAGTAACAGCCGTTGACCTTCAGGATCCGCTCGATCACTTCCTCAAAGGTCAGTTTCCCGCAGGTCCTTTCATCTTCCGTGGCATGCCAGATCTCATAGAAACGGGGGATGTCGATACCGGCGTCGGCAGCGATCTGCCGTCCGCCGTACCTGTATTTCCTTTCACAGGCAAACAGCGAGACCAGCGTTTCAAACATGTCGAATATCACTGCCCTGATCATACCATCTGCCACCTCCGTGCATTCACATTTTTCTTATACATCCGTCATATACCGTCTCAGGCAGTGCCGCGGAGGATCATGGTGACCGAAACGGTCGTGTCCCACTGCTTCATGCCGCACCTGTACAGCCGCGCCCTCTCATCAAAACGTGCATTCACAAGAGAGAGTACTTCCTGCAGTTCCTGCCCGGAAAAATACCGCCGGGCAGCCTCGATATCATTCTGACGCATGGCCTCGAACATCATTTCCGCCGTTTCGGGCGGATACTTCGGATCATCCGGGGTCAGATCGATCACTGCGTATCCTGTTGTCACGTTCACGAAACCATGCTCCGCCATGGACTGAGGAATACCGGCTTCCGTCATCGGGTACCGGCATACGTTATACTGTTCCAGTTCCTCCTTCCAGTCGGGGCATCTGTTCCAGTATGCTGCTTCCTTTTCAGTTCTTTCCAGGCAGGGCGCGGTGCAGCTGATGCCGCGTCTGCCGGAGAGACAGAGACATACCCCGCCCGGTTTCAGCACCCGTTTCTGCTCGCCCCAAAAGGCGCCGGGTTCCACATGCTCCTGCACGGTATTGGAGATAACGGCATCAAAGGTCCCGTCCTCAAAGGGAAGCGCCGTTACGTCCCCCTCCGTAAATGTCACGCCCGGGATATGCTCTTTCGCGAAGACGAGGAACCCCGCGTCCCGGTCGACAGCGGTGATCTCCGCCTCAGGATACCATCCGCGGAGGGCTTCCGCCAATGCTCCGGGACCGCATCCGATCTCCAGGATCTTCATTTTCGCGTGCCGGTCCAGACGGAAAATCCTGTCATACTGTTCAAAAAAGCGGTCATCAAACCGGAGTTTCCTGCTGAGATAAAGCGTCTGTATTCCCTGCACATGTTCCGACCAGACCGTGTTCATAACTCCTCCGTATCACCGGTTTCCGAAAAAGTCCTTTTTCAGCATCTCCATCTCGATCACATTCCGCGGTTCTTTCTTCACAATGCCGGTCCCGGTAAAACCCGTTTTCCGGTAGCACCGGAGCGCGCCTTCGTTGCCCTCAAAAACGCCGATGGTGATCCGCTCCGCGCCGAGAAGCTCAAAGGCATATTTCAAGCCCAGCTCCAGCATCTGCCGTCCGTATCCTTTTCCCCGGATGGCGTCATCCACCACCACCCAGCCGAAGCGCAGCTGCCGGGGATCGCCGCCGGTATAACGCATGATGAAGGAGCCGACCGGCCTGTTATCCTCATCCACCGCTGTCCAGGGATAAAAATTATCCGCCTCATCACAGTTTCCGTTTTTATTTCTGTATGTATCATCAATGGCTTCCGCGGGAAGCGGATAACTTCCGATATAGTCCCCGCCCCACCTGTGAAAAACATCCTCATCCTGCACCCATTCCGCTATTCTTTCCGCATCACAGGGCTTGTACGGTCTCAATCTCAGCATCCTTTTTCCTCCGTCATCCCGCCGTGCCTTGCCGTGCGGGCGGGATATACCGTGTATCATATCACACGATCCCGTGCCCCGCAACAGAAAAGGACCGCCGGAAGGCGGTCCCTGATCTTAAAACTCAGGTATTCATGCTGCGGGTGCGGGCCCAGTTCTTCATGCGCTGCTCGTGGCTCAGAACACGCTTGCGCATACGCAGGTTCTTTGGGGTGATCTCCAGCAGCTCGTCATCATCGATGAACTCCAGGCATTCCTCCAGCGTGAGGGGATGCACGGACACCAGACGCAGGCTGTCCTCCGAAGCGGAAGCGTTGCGGATGTTGGTGACATGCTTGGCGCGGCACACGTTCACGGGGATATCGCCGGGGCGGGCGTTCTGGCCCACGATCATGCCCTCATAGACAGATGTCTGGGAGGAGATGAACAGGCTGCCGCGCTCCTGCACATAATACAGAGCGTACTGGGTGGCATCGCCGGTCTCGCTGGCGACCAGCGCGCCCACATTGCGGTGAGGGATATCTCCCTTGTAGTCCTCGTAATGATCGAACACGGCGCTCATAACACCTTCGCCGCGGGTATCGGTCATGAATTCACTGCGGTAGCCGAACAATCCGCGGCTGGGCACCAGGAATTCAAGACGCACCCGGTCTCCGCCGCCCATGTTCTCCAGCGTGCCGCGGCGGCGGCCGATCTTTTCGATAACGGCGCCTGCATAAGCCTGGGGCACATCCGCCACCATCAGCTCGATAGGCTCCTGCTTGTGCCCGTTATTCACCTGATAAATGACCTCGGGCTTGCTCACCTGGAACTCATAGCCCTCGCGGCGCATGGTCTCGATAAGAATGGACAGGTGCAGCTCGCCTCTGCCGCACACCTCGAACTGATCGGGGGTCTCGCCGTCCTTCACGCGCAGGGAGACATCGGTCTCCAGCTCGCGGTACAGACGGGCGCGCAGATGACGGCTGGTGACATAGGTGCCTTCCTTGCCGGCAAAGGGGCTGTCATTGACAGAGAAGGTCATGGTAACGGTGGGCTCGGTGATAGCCACGAAGGGCAGCGGCTCGGGCAGCGCGGGATCGCACACGGTATCACCGATGGAGATATCGGCAAGACCGGTCAGCGCCACGATATCGCCCATGCCGACCTTTTCGGCAGGAACGCGCTTGAGACCGTCATACAGGGAAAGGCCGGTGAGACGCCAGGGAGGAGACACCTTGTCAGTGGTGGCATTGCAGCGCACCACCATGGTGTTGTCCACCAGGGTGCCGCGGGTGATGCGGCCCACGCCGATACGGCCCACATAGTCGTTATAGTCGATGGTGGAGATCAGCACCTGCGCGGGGCCCTCCGCCTCGCCCTCGGGAGCGGGGATGTACTTGATGATGGTCTCGAACAGGGGACGCAGATCCTCGCCGGGCACGTTCAGATCCAGGGTGGCGGTACCCTTGCGGGCGGACGCGTACACCACGGGATGATCCAGCGTATCGGGATCGGCATCCAGATCGATGAGCAGATCCATCAGCTCGTTCAGCACTTCATCACAGCGGGCGTCGGGACGGTCCACCTTGTTGATGACGGGGATCACGGGCAGCTTCAGGCCCAGGGCCTTCTGCAGCACGAAACGGGTCTGGGGCATGGGGCCTTCAAAGCTGTCCACCAGCAGCAGCACGCCGTCCACCATCTTCAGCACGCGCTCCACCTCGCCGCCGAAATCGGCGTGGCCCGGGGTGTCCACGATGTTGATCTTGATATCGCCGTAGTGCACGGCGGTATTCTTGGCCAGTATGGTAATGCCGCGCTCGCGCTCCAGATCGCCGGAGTCCATGACGCGCTCGGACACCTGCTGGTTCTGCCGGAACACGCCCCCCTGACGCAGCATCTGATCCACCAGGGTGGTCTTGCCGTGGTCAACGTGGGCGATAATGGCGATATTGCGGATGTCATTGCGAATCATACTTTCACGATCCTTCCTTCATGCGGCACGATACGTTTTCATTGTCTTCTCCGCGTCCCGCAGGGCTTCTCATCCCCTGCTGCGGAGGATTCGTAAAAGCGCGGATGTCTTTTACGGCATAGTATTGTACAAAAAAAGCTCCCGCTTGTCAATATTCCGCGAGGGCTTTTTTGCCGGATGGCAGTATTTTCAGGGCCTGACAGGCCCTTCCGGGCTTCAGTATGACCTTGTTCTCAAAAACTTCACGTTTCCGGCCTTCCACAGGCCGTACAGGAACATGAGCATATAGCACAGACGGGATACCACGAACAGCAGATACAGGGGCGTTCCGCCGCCGAAGACCGCCATGACCAGATTCAGATAATTGGTCACCTCGATGAACAGCAGGAACATGGCCCACAGCACACCAATGAGGGGAATGGTATCCTTGTTTCCCTCATGCCAGAAAAGGATAAAGACCACCAGCATGAGCGGCATGCCAATATAGATGACAGCACTGACCGGGCTGAAGACCGAGGCGAACACCACCTCATTCACCACCTCGTACAGCACCGGCACCAGCGCGCACAGGATCGCGGGAAGACGCTTTCCCTCTCTGAAAAACAGGAAAGCGCAGAAAACGGCGGCATAACTGAGGCTCAGCAGCAGCACATACCAGCCAGTGGGGGCGATATCCGGGCACTGTACGATGCCCAGGATGAGGGTGCACAGAATGCCTGTGACCGCCATCCACCAGATGACCAGCGGGTAGCCGGTGATCTGCTCTCCGGCATCCGTCATGTCCTTCACAGGCGCGGTCTCAGCCGCTTTTTTCACGTTTTTGTTCTTCACGTTTTTCGTGTTTTTCTTGCTGCTCATTCCGATCTCCCGCGGGGCGGAAAGCTTCCACCCCTGTCAGTTTTCATTCAATATTCTCAAAAAAGTCATTCTTCGCCGTATCCGCGCCCACAGCAGTGTAATACAGCCCGAAGCGCTTGTTGTTATAGGCGCCGTAGTTCACATCCTCCACGGAATGCGGGCTGCTCTGCTGGCTGATGTGATATTTGAAGGCGGCCTGCGCCATCTGCAGACAGCTCTTCCCGCCGAAGCAGTCCTGCGGCTGTCCCCAGTCCATCACGATCTCATTCTTTTCATACAGATGAACATACAGTTTCTTCACCTGCCAGGGCTGCAGGGCCTTGCTGCGGCTGCCCTTGTAATTCGCTTTGTTTCCAAGATTTTCGACCACCTTGCAGGTGACAGACGCCACACACTTATGCGCCCCGTGGCCGTATTCGCCTCCCAGATCATGGGTGACGATCACCTCGGGCTGATAATACCGCACCAGCCAGCAGATGTAATCCTCCAGATTTTCCTGCCGCCAGGTCTGGTACATACCCTTCATGGTGCCGCTGAACACATCCTTGAACCCCGCAGCCGGCATCTGGGGATAGGTGCGAATGCCCATGCTCCACAGCCCGTCCAGCAGCTCGATGCGCCGCCGGGCGCTGACCGATACGATATACGCCACCTGCACTTTTTTCTCCCGGCAGATCGCGTAGTACGGAATGGTGCCGCCGAAAAAGATCAGTTCATCATCGGGATGGGCGGAGATCACTAGCAGATCCGCTTTCCCCTCAAAGGGCTGCCACACCTGCACCCAGTCCGGCAGGGCGCCCTCCCCCAGCAGATGGATCTCCCGGATGCCCATCAGTTTCTTCCGGCTCTCGGAGCGGCTCTGCACCCGGAAGTGCGTAAGGCCCTCCAGCGGAACATACTTGTTGTAATAATCCCCGGTAACGGGCAGGATATCCACCCAGTTTCCCTTTTCATCCATCGTCTGGACGGCAAAATCCACGATGGTATCAAACTGGATATACAGCCCGAAGCAGGGGGTGCTCTCCGGCAGAGTGAACTCCATCCATCCCCAGCCGGCGTCATCCCACACATTCTTGCAGTTGCCGTCGGTCAGGTATTCCTTATCGCCCTTGTGGGCTGAAACAGAGATCTTCGCTTTTTTCGTGATGACAGCCGCCTCGTTCTCCTCTGCGGCGGCAAAGACGCACGCCGCCAGCAGCAGAGCCGCCAGCAGGATCAGCAGGGCTGTCAGAATCCTTTTCTTCATATGCAAGGTCCTTTTTTTGATCCATTCCGCCGGAAGAAGGAGATGTTCAGTGCCCGGATCTCCTCCGGCGGTACTTCGATCCACACCACGGTATCTTAATTCATACAGCGTTGTTTGTCAATGAAAAGGCCGGGAGGTTCATTCCTCCCGGAACATTCCCGGAGTTTCACCCTGCATGAGGAAGCATTGCGGAGGCCCGCTCCTCATGGCGCAACACTCCGGAGTTTCATTCCGCCCGGAACCGCTGAATCTCAAACATCACACAAAATTTCATGCTTTCTTTCCAGGTCACGCCCTCCGCAGAAGCCACCGTATTGAAGCGGCTGACGCTCTCGGTCACCACACCGGTATCGATCACCTTGCTGCCGGACTTCTCTCCGGCGGGCTCGGAAAGCTGCATATTCAGGGTATACGGAAAACCGCCGTTGACCGCGCCATCTTTATCAGCAAAAAGTAAGTGTATTTTCCGCCAGGGCGCAGACGCACAGCAGCAGGCCGATCGTCAGGACGATAAAAAAGACTTCTGTTCATAACAGAAACCTCCTCAAACAAACATTCACGTCTCTCTCTGCGGATAATATAGCACACGCGCTCTGATTTGTCGAATTCCTCCGGACAGTGAAGCTGAAAACGCTCCGCTCTGCCCGACGCAGCCGGTCAGACAGTTGTATGATATTCCTTCATCCCTGAACAGTGTCTTTACCTCCATCGTCTTATGCCGCAAATAAAACAGATAAACGATGAATTCCGCAAGGGATCATATAAAAAGAGCAGGGCAAGCGGTCGCTGCTCCGCGTGCCCTGCCCCGTAAAAGGGGGGAGAGAGTAAACAGAGGGTCTCTGTTTACTTTGATGCTAACACATATCCATGTCCAAACTATGACTAAACGGTAAACAAATACGGGTCAGAAGCCGGTACTTCCTGCAGGGATCTCATCTGACGGTAATTCACCTTCCATATGTTCTGTATCTTCCGTCGCCATTGGACTATTGAACGGATTTGATCCGTTCCATTCTGGCAAGCCGTCAATGTTTCCGGGAAACATACCCGTATCAGGCGGTGTCATCTGATCCGGCGGCATGTTTTTGTCTGGATTCCCCGTTCCGCCAAAGTTCATATCAACCCCCTCCGGAAACACGAAACCTCCGTCATTGACAAAACCTCCCGGCAGAGCAGAGTCCTCCCCTGTTTCCAGGTTGCGATCTTCGGATTTTTCGCTATCTGTACCGGGAACACCGGGAGATGCAGGAACACCTGTATCAGGGAATGTAAAGCCATCCTTCATTCCGGCCCCGTCAGGCTTGCTGTCAGGCCGCGTTGAGAAACCGTTGCCGACTCTCTGTCCCCCGCTGTTCATAGTACCCATGACAGAAAGATTCAGATCACCGGTGTCCACCTTTTCTGTATTCCCCTGAAGCTGTCTGCTTACACTTTCCGCACGTAAAGTAACAAAGCTCCTGATACACTCCACGCCGGCATTAAATTCTTCGACAGAGCAGAACTTTGTCGGATCAGATTCGACATACGGACGGATCATTTCCGCCGTTTCATCGATCACCCTTGTCAAATACCCGTTCGTAAACCACTGATCAATGAATTCCCCCATTGTTTCATGGTAGGCGTTCAGGTATTCTTCACTGCTGAATATCCATCCGAGCATGGGCCTGTCATTTACAGTTCCGTTTGAGACGGGCGAATCAATGCTTGCATTGACGGTACCAGAGGCATTGCCGCCCGTGAATGTTCCAAAGCCGAGATTGTAGTCCCACGGGATCATCGACAGTCTGCCGTTCTCTTCGTACAAGTAGTAGTTGTGAACCATCATGCCCGTGTAGCTGTCTTCGTTGCAGATGAAGTTGTGGACTGCAAAGTACCGCATCACCTCATCAACATCCACAACATCCTCGATTGCTGTATATTCGTTCAACTTCTTCAAGGAAGCGATCAGGCGTTCCTTATCCTCATCGGTGATCTTTGTTTTTGCATTTTCAAAGATATTGGAATAACTCGCCGGATCATCATCAATGTACTGCAGTTTGACATCACTGCTTCCAAATCCGAAGCCGCCGAAATTCATACCCTGACCGCCTCTTTGCATGCCGGAAAAACCGTTTCCGAAACTGTCACCGGTCTGCCAGTCCCGATTGCCGCGCTGCCTGCTCTGACCGTCCCCGGGTGTATCCTCTCCGGTACGGTTCTTCTGTTCCGAAAACTGATCAGATCCGCTCTGCGGACCAAACCCGCCGGACGGCATCTGCATACCGCCGGGAATACTGAATCCGCCGGGGAACCCGCCCCCCTGATCCGGCATCTGCATACCGCCGGGAATATTTGAAAAGTCATAACCGGAACCGCTGTCTGTGTCGAACAACGAGGAGAAATCAAAATCATCCATTTTGAAATCGCGTCCGTTTCCGCGTCCGCCGCCAAAGCTCATGCTGTCCGGTTTATACAGGTTTCCCTGCGCGTTTCCGTAATTTCGGGCAAGAAAACTGTCTTCAATTCCCTCAACAGCAAGATACAATCCCCAGTCTTCTCCGTTTACACGTATATATGCAAAACTGCAAAGCGGCGCATCAACCCCGAATTCAGCCATCATCCGGTATGCCAGATAATCCTTCATCATCGTGTTATCCTGAATCAGATTATTGAGGCACAGTTTATCAAGACCGTGATATGTACGGCCTTTCTGATAATGATCAAATTCAAGTTTAAAACTGTATCGCTGGCTTCCCATAGAGCGAACACTGCTGAGTGAAGTATTGCCTTTCGCACGGATAGCAACGTTCTTCATCCTGTCGCCGTCAATGATCACAACGCAATCCGAATACTCTTCATTTTCACAATTGCTGATAAAAGTATCCCAGTCATCCATCACAATGTCGATCACATGCACCTTTGATGTGTCAAACAGCCGGTCTTCATAGCCCGGTTTGCCGTCAGAGGCTGCTCCATATGATGAAACGCAATACCAAAGGAAAAGACTGAAAAGGATCGCAATGACGATTGAAACAGCGCATATCCGGTCAAACGCACGGTGCGTTGACATTCGCCATCACCTCTTATCCCATGTAGTCGCCGTTATAACTTACCAGTACAGCACTTTGTACACCATCAATATCCGTCAGCGCTTCAACAAAGTCGGTATTATCCTCCTTCAAACGCACTTCCAGGTTGACCTCAAGGCGTCCTTTCTGAGCCGCCTTGCTCTTTTCCACACAACGGACGGTATGCTGTTCCACATACTTTCTGGCTTTCTCATATGTATCATGGTCGTTGCACTGCAGAACGACAATAAAGGGATTTGTGTGCGTCTTGCGATTGACAAACAGGATCAGGATCAGTCCGATGATCGCGCTTCCGATGATCGCCAGAGGGATCATTCCCGCCGCAATGGCGATGCCGCCGGCAAAAGACCAGAACAGGTATGCGATATCCAGCGGCTCCTTGATCGCCGAACGAAAACGCACGATGGACAGGGCACCCACCATACCGAGGGACAGAACCACATTGCTTGTCACCGCCTGGATCGTCATGGTCGTGATCATGGTCATCGCAAGCAGCGTAACACCGAAACTGGTGGAATACATAACTCCCTTATAGGTCCTCTTGTAAACAAAGAAGATAAAAAGCCCCAGGCAGAATGACAGCGCCAGCGCCATCAGCATATCAGGGATCGTTACCGCTGTAACATTGTTCAGATAATCAGATTTGAAAATCTTCTGAATGAACTCACCAAAACTCATTGTTTGTTGCCTCCTCATAAAATCAACCGTATATCCTGCATTGTGAATACTTGGAAAAAGCTGACGTCTGACAGCCCGGGATCTGAATGATATCTCTGATAATTGCCGGCAGATATTGGTCCCATTTGACCTCAAGAAGGATCGGAGCATCCCCCGCCGGGATCGTGATGCAATCCCGATCAAGAAAATCTGTACAACTCAAACCTGTCCGGATATTGTAGTCAAAGGTCACTCTGACATTCCCCGGCGCATAAACAAACGGCTCACGGGTATAATCAACGATCGTTCTCGGCTTGATCCCCTGGGACTGCATTTTTGAATACAACTCCCGGATCAGCGGCTCAGGCGATTCTCCCATCCATCGGGTATTTCCGTCAACGATGTCCTGTGCCTGCCGGGACGATATCGTTACGCTCTGTTTTCCGCATAAGCTGTCGATCTTGCTCTTCTTTTCCAGCTTGATGAAAGACGGATCGTCGTTGTAGTATCTGATCCGGAATTTTTCTCTTCTGCTGACGCCGTTGATCTTTTCGCGAAGGGCTAAGTCATTCTCATTATCAAAATAGAGACTGCGTATCAGATACATGCCATTCCTAGCATACGGCTCCTTCTGCATCACAGCACTGATGCGCTGGCTAAAAACCACCAGACCGACAGGGCTGATCTCGTGTTTCCATTCATGACGGAAATCAGAAGTTTCACGCAATTATGACACCTTCTGCCG
>PITV01000049.1 GCA_017577285.1 Clostridiales bacterium | reverse complement strand
GCATTGAAGTGACGGAAGCCGGAAAGGCGCTGTCTGATGATATTGATCTGTTTGCCGGACAGACCGGCGTGAAGCCCGGCCCCCTTTTCACCGCGGCCTTTGCCGCCGCCCTGAGCGTCTATTCCGCCGGCGGGGAGAAGAGCAGCTGCTTTGTCACAGCGGGAAACGGACGGCACGGCGCGGAACTGTCTGCCACGACCGGCATGCTCGTGCGCACCCTGCCGGTGCGTATTGATATCCCCGCAAGCGGGAGCACCCGGGCGTTTCTGGAACAAGTGCGGAATGTGATCCGCGGTACGCTGCGGAATGACTGCATCTCCTTCGGTGAACTGGCCGCGGAATACGGCGTGAATACCGATATCGCCTTTGTTTATCAGGGCGGCCTTATTTCGGAGCTCAGCATCGGCGGTGTTTCCGTCATGCCCGATGAACTGCCGCTCCGAGATTATCGCAATCATATGCTGTGCATGGTGCTGAAAACGGCCGCGGGATATGCCCTGCGCGTCCATTACCGCCGCGAGTGCTACAGTGCCGGGTTCATCAGCCGTTTTTCCGAGACGATCCTCGCCGTGCTGAAGGGACTGATCACCTGTGAGGATATGAGCGGGATCGATCCTGTCGCGGACAGCCAGAAAGCGTTTATTGATTCTGTCAACAGTACGGAGCAGAGCTTTGATCCGGCTGAAACGGTCGGCTCCGTGTTCGCTGAGACCGTGTGGAAATATCCGGAGAATACCGCGCTTGTTTACGGTGACAAACGCCGGACATACGCGGAGTTTGAACAGATCACCCGGAATATAGCTGCCTGTATCGCCGGAAAAGGCATCGGCAGAGAGGATTTCGTCGCGGTGCTCATGCCCCGGAATGATGCCGCTGTGCTGGCCGCGTGGGGCATCATCCGCTCCGGAGCGGGCTTCCAGATGCTGGATCCCGGTTATCCGCCGGAGAGACTGAACTATATGGTGCGCGACAGCAGGGCGAAACTGCTCTTCGCGGACAGGAGCCTGATGCATCTGCTGGATGGCTATTCCGGCGATGTGATCTATGCGGATGAAATGCTTTCTCTGCCCGCCGCAGCGAAACTGCGCGCGGAAGAAAGGCCCGGGAACGCCCTGACCCTGATCTATACTTCCGGCACCACCGGCAATCCCAAGGGCTGCGTTCTTGAAAACAGGAATCTGACAGCGTTTTTCCATAATCACGTTCAGAACATGAGGATCACCTCCGCGTCCCGCGTGGCATCCTATGCCAGTTTCGGCTTCGATGCCGGCGTCATGGATATCGTGACCACGCTGATGGCGGGAGCGGGATTGTACATCGTGCCCGATGAGATCCGTCTGGATCCCGGCAGGCTGGAGGCGTTTTTCTGCGAAAACGGCATCACCCACGGCTTTATGACCACGCAGGTGGGGCGTGCTTTCGCGGAGGAGACCCGCTGCGGTACGCTGCAGGCGCTGCTGGTGGGCGGTGAAAAGCTGGTGCCCTTTACGCCCGGCGGAGCCTTCCGGTTCGTCAACGGCTACGGCCCCTGCGAGACCATTGCTTATGTGTGCCATCACGATGTGACGGATAACAGCCCCGTACAGCCTATCGGAAGGCCGGGCGGGAATACGAAGCTTTATGTGCTGGATCAGCGGATGCGCATGGTGCCCGTGGGCGCTCCCGGTGAACTGGCTGTTTCCGGCCTGCAGGTGGGAAGAGGATATCTGGGGCTGCCCCAGAAGACGGCCGAGGTGTTCGTGAAGAATCCCTTTACATCCGCACCCGGGTATGAGCGCATGTACCGGACAGGCGATGTGGTGCGCATGCTGCCCTCCGGTGAGCTGGAATATATCGGCCGCCGGGACAGTCAGGTGAAGATCCGCGGATTCCGGGTGGAACTGACGGAGGTGGAGGAGATCATCCGCCGTTTCCCCGGCATCAGGGATGCTACTGTTACGGCGCCGGAAGATAACGGCGGCAGTGGCGGAAGGTATCTGGCGGCGTATGTGGTCAGCACTGAAACGGTGGATTTTGACGCGCTGAGCGCCTTCATCCGCGCGGAGAAGCCGGCTTATATGGTACCGGCCGCGTGGATGCAGCTGGAATCCATTCCCTATACCCGCAACCAGAAGGTGGACAGGCGGGCGCTTCCTGTGCCCGTGCGCGCCCGGAAGAGCGCTGAACAGCCCGTGACAGAGGCACAGAAGAAAGCCTTTGAAGCGGCTTCCGCGGTGCTGGGGCACACGGAATTCGGCATTACGGATGATCTTTTTGACGCGGGACTCACTTCCATCGGCATGCTGAAACTGAATACGGCCCTGGCAAAGGCCTTCGGTGTTCCCGTAAAGATCTCGGATATCCGGGAGCATCCCACTGTAAAGGAACTGGCGGAGCTGCTGGAGGATACCGGGCACGGCGAAGCGTGTCAGGTGCTGGAAGCGTACCCGCTGATGTCAAATCAGATGGGGATCTTTGTGGAATGCGCGATGAACCGGGATACGACGCAGTACAATATCCCGCTTCTTCTGAAACTCTCCGCCGCCATCGATCCGGAAAGACTCCGGAAGGCGGTATGCAGGGCGATCGATGCCCATCCCTATCTGAAAGCAACGCTGAAAAATGAAAACGGTGATGTTCTGGCTGTCAGGAATGACAGCGCGGAGGCTGCCGCGGAACTGATACGGACGGGGGAGGAAGGCCTGCCCGGCGTCCGTGATCTGGTGCGTCCCTTTGAACTTCTGGGCGGCAGACTGTACCGCGCGGCGGTCTATGTGACCGGAAGCGGAAATTATCTTTTCCTGGATATCCATCACATCCTGGCGGACGGCACATCGATGGCTGTCCTGCTCCGGGATATTGATGCCGCCTATGCCGGTGAAACGGTGGAAACAGAGCGGTATACGGGCTTTGAGGCTGCCGCGGAGGAACAGCGGGCTTCCACGCCTGAAAACAGGAACGCCGCGGAACAGTATTATGAGGCCCTGCTTTCCGGCGCGAATACCGAATGTCTGCCTGGAAAATGCCCTGAAAAGGATCCGGCAGGGGATTGCGCATCCTTCTCTCGCGTGTTCGGAGAATGCTCCGGCGCTGTGATCGCGTGGTGCACGAAGCACCGCGTGACGCCCAATGCCTTTTTCAACGCGGTATTCAGTTATGTGCTGTCTGAATTTCTGCACGCGGATGATGTGACCTACTGCACAGTGTACAACGGCAGGA
Source organism: Clostridiales bacterium (assembly GCA_017577285.1). GTDB lineage: Bacteria > Bacillota > Clostridia > Christensenellales > Aristaeellaceae > ZC3RG03. The sequence goes on along the minus strand of PITV01000049.1, from coordinate 10,544 downwards.
ATGATTCACGCCTGGCGGAATGCGCCGCCATGCTGGTGCGGACGCTTCCCGTCTGCTGCTCCGTGAACGGCGGCACCGCTGTGCCGGCATTCGTGGAAAGCATGCAGAAACAGCTGATGGAAACCATGGCGAATGACATCGTTTCCTTCGCGGATCTGAGCAGCAGATACGGCCTGAAGTCCGATCTGTTCTTCAACTATCAGGGCAGTGATTTCATTTTTGACCGCATCGGCGGTGAAAAGGCCGAAATGATCCCGCTGGCGCTCTCGCAGGCCAAGGCGCCCCTCTCTGTGGAGATCTTCCTTGACGCGGGAGTCTACCGGGCGGAGGTCACCTACCGGACCGATACCTTCTGCAAGGCATTCGTTTCCTCCTTCACAGACGCTTTGATCACCGCGGCGGAAAGCTTCACCGCGGCGGAGAAGCTGGATGATGTGTACATGCTCTCTGAAGGGGAGATGAAGTGTTTCGAGACGATGAACGACACCGGCATGCCCTTTGAACCGGTGCCCGCCCAGACGCTGTTTGAGCGTCAGGCTGCCGCGCATCCGCAGCAGACGGCTGTGCGCACCGCGACCGCTTCTGTCACCTTCGGTGAACTGGATCGAAGGGCGAATGCCCTGGCGAACGCCCTGCTGGCAAACGGCGTAAGGAGCGGGGAAATCATCGGCATGATCCTGGAACGCTCGGAACTGGTGCCGGTCACGGAGATCGGTATCCTGAAGGCCGGATGCGCTTTCCTGCCCATGCTGCCCTCCTACCCGGATGACCGTCTGGTATTCTGCATGGAGGATGCCGGCTGCCGCTTTGTGATCTCGGAAAAGGGCATCATTGAAAGCAAGCCCGGACTGTTCTCTCCGGACAGGCCCTACCGCGCGCTGGCGGCGGAGAATCTGGCCGCGGGAGATGATACATCCGCGCCGGATGTGATCATCGCGCAGGATCAGCCTGCCTACTGCATCTACACCTCCGGTTCCACAGGAAAGCCCAAGGGCGTGCTGATCGAGCATCACAACCTGTCGAACTTTGTCCAGACCGCGGCGCTGTGCGAACTGATGGAAAAGGGAAGCACGGTGCTGTGCATGGCTTCCATTTCCTTTGATATGTCCATTACGGAAATGTTCTTCTCCCTCAGCAGGGGAAAGACGATCAGTATCGCGACAGAGGAGGATATCCACAATCCGGACAGACTGCTGACGGCTTTCAGAAACCACGGCGTGGATCTGATGATGATGACGCCGTCCTTTGCCTGGAGCCTGCTCTCCATGCCCGGGTTTGAGAGTGAACTGGGACAGCTGCGGGGCGTGGTGCTGGGAGCGGAGGCCTTCCGCCCGGCACTGCTGAAAAAACTGAAGGCCCTGAACCCGGATATGCTGATCCAGAACGGCTACGGGCCCACAGAATGCACGCAGGTGTGCTCTGTAAAGACCCTGCGGGAAGGGGAGCCCATCACCATCGGCAGCCCCTTCCCCAATATGAAATTCTATATCGCCGGCCGGAACGGACACCTGCTGCCCCGCTATGCCACAGGCGAACTGATGATCTGCGGTGAAGGCGTGTGCAGGGGATATGTGAACCTGCCTGAGAAGAACGCCGCGGCGTTTACCGCGATCCGCGGTGTCCGCGCCTATCACAGCGGCGATCTGGTGAGGATCAACGGGGAAGGGGAGGCCGAGTTCTGCGGCCGCGCGGATAATCAGGTGAAGATCCGCGGTTTCCGTGTGGAACTGGATGAGGTGGAGGCTGTGATGCAGCAGTTCACCGGCATTACCCAGTGCAGGGTGATCGTGCGGAAGGACGGCGCGGAGCCCTTCCTGGCCGGATACTTCACGGCTTCCGGCCCGGTGGATACCGGGGAGCTGACCGCGTTCATGAAGAGCAAGCTGACCTACTACATGGTGCCTGCGGCGCTGATGCAGCTGGAACGGATGCCCCTGACGCCCGGCGGGAAGCTGAATACAAAGGCGCTGCCTGAGATACGCCCCGCGCGGGAGAAGAAGGCGGGCCGGGCACCGAAGAGATCGTTGGAACAGAAGATCACCGATCTGTTCCGGGAGATCCTGGGAGTTGATGAGTGCTTCGCGGATGATAATTTCTTCGAGATCGGCGGCACATCCCTTTCCGCATCCAAGGCGGTCATGCAGCTGAAGGCGGAAGGGTACAGCATCGAGTATCAGGATATCTTCGATCATCAGAGTGCGGAGTCTCTGACCGAATATCTGGAAAGCGCGGGCCGCGGCGCGTCCGCTCCTGCTGCGAAGGCGGAGGACAGCGCCTTCCCCGGACAGGATGAGGGCGTGAATGAACTGCTCCGTTTCAATGCCATGGAGCATGCCGCCGATGTGCGGCGTGAGCCTCTGGGCGATGTGCTGCTCACGGGCGCCACAGGCTTTCTGGGCATTCATATCCTTCGCGAACTCCTCGGCAGTGAGGAAGGCCACATCCTGTGCCTGGTGCGCAGGGGTCGGTTCAGTGATGTACAGAAACGTCTGAAATCCTCGCTCGTATATTATTTCGAGGATGATTATGAACAGGCGTTTGACAGCCGGATCACCGTGATCGAAGGCGATGTGACCGATGACACGCTCTGTGAAAAGCTGCGCGGCCAGCATATCGACACGGTCATCAACTGCGCCGCGTCTGTCCGGCACTATGCCAATGATGATTCCATCGAATTTGTCAATGTGCACGGCGTGGAGAACCTGATCGCGCTGGCGAAGGAAAAGCAGGCGAAGCTGATCCAGATCTCCACCACCTCGGTGCCGGGCGCCCATAATGACGAGACCTACCGGATCAACCTGAAGATGCCGGAAAACCGCCTGTTCGTGGTGGATGATATGAACAACCAGTACATCCGGTCCAAGTACAAGGCGGAACTGAAGGTGCTGGAGGCTGTTCGCGGCGGCATGCGCGGAAAGATCATCCGCGTGGGCAACCTGATGGGCCGCTACTCGGACGGCGAGTTCCAGACCAATATGCACACCAACGCCTTCCTGAACGGACTGCGGGGATTCGTGCATATCGGCAAATGCCCCATCTCCCACTCCACGGATCCGATGAATTTCTCTCCCGTAGACTGCACGGCCCGGGCGGTAGTCCTTCTGGCCGGCACCAATGACGAATTCACGGCGTTCAATGCCGACAGCCGGTTCACCTTTGACGAGATGAAGGTGATCGATGCCATGAACCGCTGCGGGATCCCCGTGATCCCTGTTCAGGATGAGGAATACTATGCCGATTTCTACCGCATGATGGCGGATCCTGAAAACAACGGGAAGGTATCGGCCCTGCTGACCAATGACAGGCCCGATCTGCACATCGTGTCCACCGAGAACCGGTTCACCGCCAATGTGCTGTACCGGCTGGGCTTCTCATGGCCCTTCATTGATGACGGGTATCTGGAAAAGATCATCACGAGCCTGGATACGCTGGACTTCTTCTTTATGGAACAGAACTGATGAAAGGAAGAAAATGATATGACGATCAATACAAAAGTGAGCGGGACGGTTCTCACCATCTCTCCGGAAGGACGCCTGGATTCCACCACCAGCGATGAATTCCTCGCCTTCACTCGGGAACATTTTACGACGGAATATGATGTGCTCGCGGTTGACTGCGCGGCGGTGGATTATATCTCCTCCAAGGGGCTCAGAGTGCTGCTCACCATCTTCAAGGGATTGGGCGAAAGAAAGATGATGATCATCAACGCTAATGAGTGCGTCCGGGAGGTGCTCAATACCACCGGGTTTGCCGGCGCCTTTGATATGCGGTGAACAGCCCGGACAGGAGAAGGATAAGAAAAAGGGACCGCATGACGCGGTCCCTTTTTCTGCTTGATAACAGAGGATGGTGTAAGTGTATATCAGCTGACGGCCTGTTCGGGAAACGTAAAGATCATCAGCGCTTCTCACCACAGTGAGCCCGTTTCCACCCAGCCGCGGTAGGGGACACCGCCGACGGTGACCTCGATCTGCGCCCAGCCGTTCTCATAAGCCCACACCTGTACCTGACGTCCGGAATACACCCGGGCATCGTAGTATCCGTAGGAGGAGCCGGGGCCGCAGCGCAGGCGGCAGTCATTTCGCAGCGTGGCATACCCATGCAGATGTTCCTCAGGCAGGTCATAAATGTTCAGCCCGGAAAAGCGCCAGCTGCCGGTGTAGACCCGGCACCAGCGTCCGCTGTCGTAGGCATCGGCCTGTACCCACCATATCTCATTCACGCTGTCATAGATGCGGGAGTACAGCTTTACGCTGGTGCCGCGGGTATAGAAACTGCCGGTCTCGTAATATTTTGTGGAAGGGCCGCTGCGGGTGGCCATGCTTCTTTCCGTCAGCGTCGCGAGGACCTGTGCGCCGTACTGATCGTCCCGGTGAGGATCGTCTTCTACGGGGGCGGTGTAAAAGGATGAAACATATCCTTCATTTCTGCCGTAACTCACCAGATACCACAGCCCGCCCTGCAGGTCCCAGTCAACGCCGAGGATGCTGATGACCGTTCCGGAGGGGATGTTCCTGATCAGCCGGTTTTCCGTTCCGGCGCCGGTGCGCAATGCGAGGGACGCGGTGGTCTTTACCCGGCTCACGTTCTCGAAGAGAGTGGAATACCGGTCACAGATGTACACGCAGGTGCCGCAGTACAGCACGGAGTACCAGTAGTGATCCCTGTAAAACACTTTTCCGCCCAGGTAATACAGATAGTCTCCCTGATCCACATAGTAGGGGTAGCCGTCCGTACTACCGATGGTCTCGTACAGGGTCAGGTATTCATCCGCCCGCACGAGGTCGCAGGTGTCCTCCGCGTTCACTGCCGCGGGCAGCAGAGCGGTACACAGGATGAAAACGCACAGCAGCGTAATGATCCTTTTCATTTTTCTTCTCCTTCTTTCCGGCCCTTTATCTGCTTTTTTCCGGGAAACAGCGGATAACGCGCTGTTTTGACCGGTGCTCGTATCGTTTCACATATATAACGATGGAGCCTCTTGCTTTCTTCCCTTTACTGACGGGAAAAACCGTTGAAAATGCGCGGAAAATCCCGCCTGATACGAAAAAGAGCAGTCATCCGGCTGCTCCTTTATTTTAATTTCTGCTTTATGCCTGTTTTCTGTCTGTTTGCTTAGTTTCCGCGTCTGAAGATCCTGCGAAGCAGGCTGCTGCCGCGCTTTTTCTGCTTCCCTGTTTCCTCCCTGATCTCTTCTGCCTTCAGGCGGGCTCTTTCATCCATGATCCTGCCTGTTTCATATACCCGCTGGCACCAGCGCGCGAAGCAAAGCCCCGCGGTGGCGTCTCCCATATCTTCCTCGCTCAGTTCTGTGTACATCAAAGCCTGTTCCATTTTTTATATCCTCCGTCTGCCGCTGTCTGTGAAATTCCCTGAACGGGAACACTCTGTTATACGAAAAAGACAGGGCGGAGGGACAGTGAAAATGGCCGGAAATGGTATGCGATACTGTATTTCCGCGGTGTTATCCGCCTGTCTTTTGGAAAAACAGTTGAATTCATGCCGCTGTATGGGATATAATATAACATGGATAAGAAGGAACCATTTACAGGTGCAGCAGGAGCGGTCATGCAGGAAAACGGAGAACAGAAAGAACGGAAATTTGTACTGAAGGCGCCATATTCCGCCACCGGAGATCAGCCGCAGGCGATCGAGAAACTGGCGGAGGGGGTGCGTTCCGGCATGCCCGCGCAGGTGCTGCTCGGCGTTACCGGATCAGGCAAGACGTTTACCATGGCTTCTGTGATCGAGAAAATCCAAAGACCCACTCTGGTGATCGCCCACAACAAAACGCTGGCTGCCCAGCTGTGGGGGGAGTTCCGCTCCTTTTTCCCGGACAGCGCTGTGGAATATTTCGTTTCCTACTATGACTATTACCAGCCGGAAGCTTATATCGCCTCCAGCGATACCTATATCGAGAAGGACGCCTCCATCAACGAGGAGATCGACCGTCTGCGCCACTCCGCCACCGCGACGCTGCGGGAGCGGCGGGATGTGATCATCGTGGCGTCTGTCAGCTGCATCTACTCCATGGGCGATCCATCGGAGTATGAAGGTCAGATGATCTCCCTGCGCCCGGGTATGCAGATGAAGATCGATGAGCTTCTGCGCAGACTGGTGGAGATCCAGTATGAGCGCAATGATATCGGCTTTGACCGCGGTGACTTCCGCGTGCGGGGGGATACGGTGGATGTGATCCCTGCCGGCAGCAGGGAGAACGGGATCCGCGTGGAATTCTTCGGGGATGAGATCGACAAGATCAGCGAGTTTTCCGTGGTGGACGGCCACGTGCTGCATACGCTGCAGCATGCCATGGTTTTCCCGGCCACTCATTACGCCACCGGCGTGGAGGGCAGGGATGACGCTCTGGAGCGCATCGAACACGATATGCTGGAGCGGGCGGAGTACTTTGAGCAGGAGGGAAAACCGCTGGAAAAGGAGCGCATCCTGCAGCGCACCCGCTATGATATCGAAATGCTCCGGGAGATCGGCATGTGCTCCGGCATCGAGAACTACAGCCGCTATTTTGACGGCCGGGAACCCGGTGATCCGCCTTACAGCCTGCTGGACTATTTCCCTGAGGATATGCTGGTGATGATCGATGAGAGCCATGTCACCGTGCCTCAGATCAGGGCTATGTACGCCGGAGACCGCATCCGCAAGGATAACCTGGTGGATTACGGATTCCGTCTTCCCAGCGCCTATGACAACCGTCCGCTCATGTTTGCCGAGTTTGAGGAACGGGTGAAGCAGGCGGTGTATGTTTCCGCCACCCCCGGCCCCTACGAAAAGGAAAAGGCCTGTCAGGTGGTGGAGCAGATCATTCGTCCCACCGGCCTTCTGGATCCGAAGATCGATGTGCGTCCCGCCACCGGTCAGGTGGATGATCTGGTGGGAGAACTCAATGATACCATCGGCAGGGGATTCAGAGTGCTGGTGACCACCCTTACCAAGAAGATGGCGGAGAGCCTGACGGATTATCTGGATGATATGGGCTTTCGCGTGCGGTATCTGCACAGCGATATACAGACGCTGGAGCGCACCAAACTGATCCGCGAACTGCGCACCGGCGAGTATGATGTGCTGGTGGGAATCAACCTTCTGAGGGAGGGTTTGGATCTGCCCGAGGTGGGGCTGGTAGCCATCCTGGATGCCGATAAGGAAGGGTTCCTCCGCAGTGAAACATCCCTCATCCAGACCATCGGCCGTGCCGCCCGGAACACCGAGGGCCGGGTGATCATGTATGCCGATCATCCCACCGGTTCAATGGTGAACGCCATCAATGAGACCAACCGCCGCCGTGCCATCCAGCAGCAGTACAATGAGGAGCACGGCATCACGCCCCAGAGCGTCAAGGCTGCCGTCCATGCCTTGCTGGAGATCACAGACGCCGTCAGCAAGGATATCCCCTCCGATATGCAGGAGGAGGAAAAGGAGGCGCTCATCGCGTCTCTGGAGGATCAGATGCTGTCCGCCGCCGGAAATCTCGATTTCGAGAAGGCGGCCAAGCTGCGTGACCAGCTGTTCGCCCTGCGGGGCGATGCGCCCGTGGACAAGCACCAGCCCTCCCGCCGCAGAAGGGAACACTTGAAGCACGGGAGCTGATAAAGTGATCAGTATTATGAAATACAATAACTGTTTGAAAGGGGAAGTATCATGAATATCAAAAACACATGCCTCGGCCTGGAACTGGGCTCCACCCGCATCAAGGCGGTCCTCATCGATGAGAATCACATTCCCGTTGCCTCCGGCAGCCACGAGTGGGAAAACCGTCTGGAGAACGGCATTTGGACCTACTCCATGCAGGATATCACAGAGGGTATTCAGGACTGCATCCGCGATCTGAAGAAGGATGTTTTCGCCAAAACCGGTGAAAAACTGACCTCTGTCGCGGCTCTGGGCGTTTCCGCCATGATGCACGGCTATCTGCCCTTTGATAAGGACTGGAACCTGCTGGCTCCCTTCCGCACCTGGCGCAACACCATCACGGGAGAGGCTGCCGCGAAGCTGAGCGAGGCCTTCTCCTTCAACATTCCCCAGCGCTGGTCCATCGCCCATCTGTATCAGGCCATCCTGAACGGTGAGGAGCATCTGCCGCGTCTGGCTCACCTGACCACCCTCGCCGGCTTTGTCCATCATACCCTGACGGGGGAGGACATCGTGGGTATCGGCGAAGGCAGCGGTATTTTCCCCATCGACAGCGAGAAGATGGATTACGATGCCGCCATGCTGGACACCTTTGACAAACTGATCGCGCCTTACGGCTTCAGCTGGAATATCCGCGGCGTTCTGCCGAAAGCCCTGCTCGCCGGTGAGAACGGCGGCACGCTGACAAAAGAGGGCGCCCTGTTCCTGGATCCCGATGGCGATCTGCAGCCCGGTATTCCCGTGGCTCCCTGCGAGGGCGATGCCGGCACCGGCATGGCCGCCACCAACTCCGTGCGTCCCCGCACCGGCAATGTATCCGCCGGCACCAGCGATTTTGCCATGCTGGTCACCGAGGGCAAGATCGGCGTGCACCGCGAGATCGATATGGTCACCACTCCCGACGGCGCGCCCGTTGCCATGGTGCACTGCAACAACTGCACCAGCGATATCAACGCCTGGGTGGGGCTTCTAAGCGAGTTTGCCGGCTTCATCGGCGCCGATATCAGCAAGGGAGATCTGTTCACCAGACTGTTCAATAAGGCCATGGAGGGCGACAAGGACTGCGGAGGTCTGCTGTCCTTCAACTACTTCTCCGGTGAAGGCGTTACTGATCTGGATGAAGGCCGTCCCCTGTTCATCCGCCGTCCCGATGCGAAGCTGACGCTGGCCAATTTCATGCGCTGCAATATCCTTTCCGCCCTGTCCACACTGAAGATCGGCCTGGATATCCTGACCGGCGAGGAGAAGGTGGCGGTGGATAAGCTTTACGGCCACGGCGGCTTCTTCAAGACCCCGGGCGTGGGGCAGAAGATGCTGTCCGCCGCTGTGGGCGCTCCCGTTTCCGTCATGGAGACCGCCGGAGAAGGCGGACCCTACGGCATGGCGCTGCTGTGCGCGTACATGATCCGCAGGGAAGCGGGCGAGTCTCTGCCTGATTATCTGGATAACAAGGTGTTCGCCGGCGCCGCTTCCTCTACCCTGATGGCGGATGACGCCGATGTGGCGGGCTTCAATGCCTATCTGGATGCCTACAAGGCCTGTCTGCCGGTGGAAAAACTGGCAACGGAAAGCCTGAAGTAAGGGGAGGACGGTAAAATGCTTGAACAACTGAAAAAAACGGTATGCGATGCCAACCTGCTGCTGCCAAAGTACGGCCTCATCACCTTCACCTGGGGCAATGTTTCCGCCATCGACCGGGAGAGCGGTCTTGTGGTCATCAAGCCCTCCGGCGTTTCCTATGACGGCATGACTCCCGATGACATGGTGGTGGTCGATCTGGACGGAAAGGTGGTGGAGGGCAAGTGGCGTCCCTCCTCCGATACCCCCACTCATGTGGAACTGTACAAGGCGTTTCCCGCTCTCGGCGGCGTGGTGCACACTCACAGCCGCTGGGCTACCACCTTTGCCCAGGCGGGCCGCGATGTGATCGCCATGGGCACCACTCAGGGCGACTACTTCTACGGTGATATTCCCTGCACCCGTCCCATGACCGCGGAGGAGATCGGCGGCGCCTATGAAAAGGAGACCGGCACCGTCATTATCGAGACCTTCAGAAACCGCAATATCGATCCCGCTCAGGTGCCCGCTGTGCTGGTGTTCAGCCACGGCCCCTTTGCCTGGGGCACCGATGCCATGGACGCCGTCCACAACGCCGTGGTGCTGGAGGAAGTGGCCTTCATGGACTGGCACGCCCAGATGATCAATCCGGAGGCCGGACGCATGCAGCAGGAACTGCTGGACAAGCATTATCTGCGCAAGCACGGCGCCAACGCCTACTACGGACAGAAGTAAATTCAACGTTTTCAAATGAAAATATCTCCCGGGAAAAGGCTTCCCGGGAGACTGTCATTTATGCATATCATATTCTGATCAAAGGAAAAACCATGATGAAAACACTTATCCGCCGTGCCCGGGAAAAGGATATTCCCGGCATCAACAAACTGCTGGGGCAGGTGCTGTATGTCCATCATACGGGAAGACCCGATATTTTCAAGGAAAAGGGGCAGAAGTACACCGCTGAGCAACTGAAAACGATCATCATGAAGGTGGAAGATCCTGTTTTTGTCTGTGTCGATGAACAGGATACCGTTCTCGGCCACTGCTTCTGCAAATCGGTCAACTGCCCTGAAGGCCCCGCCACGTGGGGATACAGGACCCTGTACATAGATGACCTGTGCGTGGATGAGGATGTCCGCGGACAGCATATCGGCACCGCGCTCTACGAATACGCGAAGCAGTATGCCCTCGAAAACGGATATCACAACCTGACGCTCCATGCCTGGGAATGCAATCCGGAGGCGGTGGAATTCTACCGGCATCTGGGCATGTCTGTACCTGTCCTCTATTTATATCTAATTCAGTCTACCATCTCATCATCATAACTTTTCACTCGCGAT
>PITV01000048.1 GCA_017577285.1 Clostridiales bacterium | reverse complement strand
CGGCTGTTGATACCGGCGCCAACAACATAACGCTTGTGCTCATCCAGCAGTTCGTTGGGATTCTCCTTGTGCTGATCATAGTCCTTGCGGAATACGAAAGAAACAAGGCGGCCTTCTTCATCAAGAATAGGAAGGGCGTTCAGCTTGTGATCCCAAATGATGTTATTGGCTTCTTTCAGACTGGTTCCTTCGGGTGCCCAGATCAGTTTATCAATAGGAGTCATGAATTCACGCACAGGCGTGGTGAGTTCCATACGGCTTACACGGTAATCACGGGAAGTGACGATACCGATCAGTTTTCCGTTCTGTGTACCGTCTTCCGTAACGGCGACTGTTGAGTGACCGGTCGTTTCCTTGATGTCAAGGATATCAGCAAGGGTGGCATCCGGACGGATGTTGCTGTCAGATACGACAAAGCCGGCTTTATAACTCTTTACACGGCGCACCATAGCGGCCTGATTTTCAATTGTCTGCGAACCGTAGATAAAGGAGATACCGCCTTCTTTTGCAAGGGCGATCGCCATGTTATCATCAGATACAGACTGCATGATAGCGCTAACCATGGGAATGTTCATGATAATGGCCGGTTCTTCACCCTTCTTATATTTAACGAGCGGGGTCTTAAGAGATACATTGGCAGGGATGCAATCAGGACCTGTGTAGCCCGGAATGAGCAGGTATTCGCTGAAAGTACGTGAAGGTTCGTCGTAGTAAAATGCCATGGTCTCTCGCCTCCTGATATTTTATTAGCAGATATTATATTGAAAACCATTGCATATTGCAAGCACTTTTTGAAAATAATCCGGGAATGTGATTTTTTGAGTAATTGCAGTGAGTTATGTTGTAATATTCTTGCTGCTGAGATATAATGATTTCATGAATGAGAGGCGGTGAAACAATGAAAGAATGGAACGGATTCATGCAGGGAGTCAATCTTGGAGGATGGCTTAGCCAGTGCGTGCATACCAGAGAGCATTATGACACCTTTATAACAGAAGAAGATTTTGAGCAGCTTAGCAAATGGAACATCGATCATATCCGTCTTCCTGTGGACTGCGATCTTATAGAAACCAGAGAAGGTGTATGTATTGAGTCCGGATATGATTATATTTCGAAATGTATCGGCTGGTGCAGAAAGTACGATCTGAACATGGTGCTTGATCTGCATAAAACATACGGTTTTTCTTTCGATGAGGGAGAGCAGGAAAAAGGATTCTTCGAAAACGAGGAACTGCAGGAACGGTTCTACAGATTATGGGAGCGGTTTGCAGCTTTATTCGGTAAAAACAGCGATATGCTGGCTTTTGAATTGCTGAATGAAGTAACTGATAAGAGATACTGCGATACATGGAACAGGATCGCGCAGAAATGCATCGCCAGGATCCGCAAAATCACACCGGATATCAAGATACTTGTTGGCGGTTACTGGAACAATGCGGCAGCCTCTGTGAAGCACCTTTGGAAACCATATGATGAAAATGTCATTTACAATTTTCATTGTTATGAACCACTCATCTTCACTCATCAGGGTGCAGGCTGGGTAAAAAACATGAAGCGCGGCTACCGCTGTGACTGCAGTTGTACGGAAGGGGAGATGCTGCGTCGTACCGAAGATATGCTTGGACTTGATCTTGTACCCGACGGAACCTTTGACCCGGAACATTCTGATGATCTGTTCGGCAGTGACTTTTTTATCAGGATGTTCAGAGAAGCAGTAGAGTCTGCAGAAAAGATGGGAACACAGCTCTACTGCGGTGAATACGGCGTGATAGAACTGGCAGACAGGGAAGAAGCCTTGAAATGGTATAAAGCGATCCATGCTGCATTCAAATACTATTCCATTGGCCATGCTGCCTGGTGTTACAAGGCAATGGATTTCGATCTTTCCGGACATGATATGAAAGAAATATTTGATTGAAGAATTACGGAATGACACAGCAAAATGAAAAGGCGCGGAGCAATCCGCGTCCTTTTCATTTATGCACGATCATTTTATGGTCAACGACACCTTATTTTCAGAAACTGAAACATGCACTTTTGAACCGGGAATGATCTCTTCAGCAAGGATCCTGTCAGCGATCATATCCTCAAGCTTTACCTGGATCGTTCTGCGAAGCGGTCTTGCACCGAATTGATCATCATATCCTTCGCGTGAAAGGTATTCCACCGCATCATCATCATATGTCATAGAGATATGTTTCTCTTTCAATCTTCCGCAAAGTTCATCCAGCATAAGGCAGCAGATCGAATGGATATCATCAACAGAGAGTTTATGGAAAACGATGATATCATCTATGCGGTTGATAAACTCCGGCTTGAACACCTTTTTTACATTTAGAAGCAGTTTTTCTTTCATCTGTTCATAACTGCTCGAATCACTGGTGCCGCCAAAGCCGAGCCCGCCGGTCTGTGCGATCTGAGCGCCTGCATTGCTGGTCATCACAATGATCGCGTTTCGGAATGATACGACTCTGCCTGTGCTGTCAGTCAGTCTGCCGTCATCGAGGATCTGCAGAAGGATATTGAACACATCGGGATGCGCCTTCTCGATCTCATCGAATAAAACGATAGAATACGGATGTTTGCGAATCGCGTCTGTCAGTTGTCCGCCGTCATCATATCCCACATATCCGGGAGGGGAACCAACCATCCTTGAGACAGAATGTTTCTCCATGTATTCTGACATATCGAAACGGATGATATTATCCTCATTCCCGTAAACGGCTTCTGCCAGTGCCTTGCACAATTCGGTTTTGCCGACACCTGTTGGGCCGAGGAATATGAAACTGCCCATAGGTCTTTTGGGATTCTGCAGACCGGCTCTTCCGCGCCTGATCGCCTTGCATACAGCAGAGACAGCCTCTTCCTGACCGATCACTCTCTTGTGCAGTATACTTTCCAGCCGGAGCAGTCTTTCCTTGTCGCTTTTAGTCAGCTCGGATACAGGGATACCTGTCCATCTTGAAATGACTTCAGAGACATGCTTTGCCGTTACTGTATCTCCCGGAGCATCAGAAGAAGCGAGCCACTTCTGTGTTTCGCGGCTGCACTCATCAGAGGCCTCGTTTTCTTCCTTGAGGTATCCGTCAGCCGCTTCAAAATCATGTTCTTTGGCAGCGAGCAGTCTTTTTTCCTTAAGATTTGCGATCTTTGCTTCAAGTTTTCTGAGGAATGAAGGCTTGTTTCCATTTTCAATATGAAGTGCCGATGCAGCTTCATCGATCAGATCGATTGCTTTGTCCGGAAGATAACGGTCTGTAATGTATCTGGAGGACAGACGCGCGGCTGTTTCTATGGCTTCATCAGAAATTTTCACTTTGTGATGTTCTTCATAACGCGGACGCAGTATTTTCAGGATCTCAACAGTGTGCTCGACTGTTTCTTCCTCCACCATCACCGGCTGAAATCTGCGTGCAAGCGCAGCATCTTTTTCGATCTTTTTTCTGTAGTCATTCAGCGTTGTGGCGCCTATCATCTGAATATCCCCGCGGGCAAGAGCAGGTTTTAGGATATTAGCCGCGTCCATACTGCCTTCAGCGGCTCCTGTACCGATGATATTCTGCAATTCATCAATGAACAGGATCACATTTCCTTTTGCTTTTGCGGCATCAATGGCGTTTTTGATTCTTTCTTCAAATTCGCCGCGGAATTTACTGCCTGCGATCATTCCGCCGATATCAAGAGATATGAGTGCTTTTCCGGCAATGGATTCCGGTACGTCACCTGACGCCAGCATTTGTGCCAGTTGTTCAACGATAGCGCTTTTTCCAACACCCGGTTCACCAACAATAACAGGATTGTTCTTTGTTCTGCGGGAAAGGATCTGTATAATACGGGCGATCTCGTTTTCTCTGCCGGAAACAGGATCATACTTTCCTTCTTTTGCGGCATCCACCATATCAGTTCCAAACTTTAGAAGGGCAGCTGTATTGCCGTCTGTTTTAGCAACCTTATCATCCGAAGCTTCACCAAGGAGTCTGCGAAGAGATCCGACCATTGCTGCTGTATCTGTTTCCAGGCTGCTGAGGATTCTCTCTGCGGTTGTATTCACACTGGTCAGAAGTGAAAGCCACAAATGCGCCGGCGTAATGATCCCGTTGCCGGAAGCAACAGCAGAACGGATCGTATTGCTGATGATATCAACAAATCCTTTCGTAGCCTTTATCTGATTTCCGCCGGATGGCAGGATCGCTGTGGAATAGGCTCCCTCAACCAGACTTCTTACGTTCGCATCATCCGGCAAACCGCTAAACTCTTCTATAAGGTCACCCGCTTTCATTATCAGCGCGTAAAGCAAATGACCGCTTCCTGTTGCGGGGTGATTCATTTCCAATGCCGTACTGTTGGCAAAAGACAGGATTTCCTTTACTTCTTCATTGAATTTTCCTGTTAACATGATAGATCATCCTCCTGCCCGATGAAACGCTTTATTGATATGCTTCTCAGATGATCTGCATCATCTGCCTTGTCGGTATGATTTCTTCCGGATAAAACGCCGCCATTCATACTGCTAAAGAGCAGTTTATCGATCTGATTACAATTCAAACGTGAAAAGATACCGGATTCTGCCGCATAACGGATGAGCGACATCATATTTATGAATATATTTTCGCTGATGGAATCAACGTTTTTTAATGTATTGAAGGATTTTTCAGCCTGAGTTTTGATGACCAAATTATTATCGGAAAGATCGTCTGCCTGAGCTTGTTCTTCCATAGAACAAAGTTCTTTGCATGCATCGTAAATCAATCCAACAGTATCTTCTTCCGATACGCCTTTGATATTTGTATTCTCAAGTATAAAGAATGCCGGCAGTGCTTTCTTTTCAGGGAAAGCCGGTTTCAACACCATTTTAAGTTCCCGTGACAGTTTGTAAGCGATTCCCGTCCGATTTGTACGAACTGTTGCAGGCAGATGAAGCAGCACGGATGCTGTCAATCCTGTACCGGAAAATTCCGGTCTGCTCATCAGATATCCGCGACCGGTACTGAAACAGAAAGGAAAGAAATGCTGCAGGATACGCTCCATACTATATGCATCGCTGAATGATGTATCAAAGTCCAGAGGATCATTAACAGCATGTATCACTATGTGTTCTGTATGATTGACCTGAACGGATAAATTATCATCTTCTCTGACAAAAACAGCACTATGCTGTTTCTTTTCTTTTTCCGGCAGACTGGTCAGACTCTTTTCATACAGATACAGGTACTCAGACATGTTCCTTTCCTCATATTTAATCGGATAAAAGCGTTTGTCAACATAGCGCAGAGCATTGCTAACCGCATTTATACATTCAACAGATTCAGCAGGATCCATGGAAGGAACAAACTTATGTCCTGAAATATTCCTTGACACAGTGATAGAACTGCGCAGAATATTTCTGTTTATCTTTTTATTCTGTGTCACTGCATGGATCCTCCATCATATTAATCTCCAACAGATTCTGAACCGATTCAAAGCAGGAACGGGCAGAGGAATAATCTTCATCTTCACAGTTCTCATTCATTTTTTCTATAAATTCATTTATCTTCTTTCGTTTATTTTCCATAGAAGGATCCGGTGCTTTGCCGGAATAAACAGGTGCTCCGTTTTCTTCATTCAGCCGCTTGGCAATCAAAGGACGGAATGAATCATAGCATTTTTCGCATCCGAGAAAACCGTTTTTCAGAAATGAAGCAAAGGGGAGACCGCAGCCGGGGCATTTGGGGCCGCCGGCAGAAGCAAGGCCGCCGGCAGCAGCACCAAGAGCTCCGGCCAGCACATTCTGTATTCCGGGCAGTTGGAGTTTCTGGGCGCACTCGTGACATAACTGCCTTTGATGAACCTGTCCGTTAATTACAGTTTTTATGATCACATCGGCATTGTTTTTGCCGCACTCTTCACAAATCATGGAAACCTCACTTTTCCGGCCTTGATCAATGATTTCTCTGGGCAATCGACAGCAGCATATTCTTCATGATCCTTGCGCGCAGCACATTCTTCAGATCCTCCGGGATCGGAACAGACAGAGCGGCAGAAGAAAGAGCAGAACACATAGTCCTTGCCTCATCAGCAGGAACGATACCCCGTTCAGCCAGCTGCCTGCAGAGGATCACAGCACTTTGCTCATCCAGTGAATCGCCGATACGCTGGCGAAGCAGATACGCGATATGGTCATTCTCGCTTCTCTGTATTCTGACGATGCGGATAAATCCGCCTCCGCCGCGCTGACTGGAAGTAACATACCCGTGATCCGGCGTAAATCTTGTCGCAAGCACATAATTGATCTGTGAAGGCGCACAATGAAAATACTCTGCAAGTTCATTGCGTTTCAGTTCGACCTCTTCACGCTCTTCCTGCATCATCTGTTTTATAAATGATTCTATCGTATCACTGAGTCTCATAAGTTTCACCTCCGGACATTGTCTTACTTTGACCTATAAATTATAACACAGAAACATACTCAATACAAGAAAAAAGGTCCAGATTTTTTTGTAAAAGTATTGACATGCAATATTGTCCGTGTTTTAATATGTTGCGTGTCAAAGTTTAGAATTTCTAAACTTCCGACTATTCCAGAGAGTTTACTATTACTAAACCTGTTGCAGCAGGCTGACCGGATCAGGAGGCAGGATATGAATATAGGTGAAAAGCTCAGGCAGTTAAGGCTTTTCAGAAATCTGACGCAGGAAGAAATGGCGGACAGATGTGAACTGAGCAAGGGATTCATTTCTCAGGTGGAGCGGGATCTTGCCTCTCCCAGTATCGCCACGCTGACAGACATGCTTGAATGCCTCGGCAGTTCTCTGCAGGAATTCTTTTCTGAAGCGAAGGACAACAAGATCGTTTTTTCGCCGGACGACATGTTTGAAAAGGCAGACGGCGATACGCTGATGAACAAAATCACCTGGCTGGTACCGAGTGCCCAGAAGAACAATATGGAGCCTATCCTTCTTGAACTTCAGGAGGGAGGAAGAAGCGCCGTCATACCTTCTCATGAAGGTGAGGAATTCGGTTATGTTCTGAGCGGAAGTATCGTGCTCGTCATCGGAAGCAGTCAGTACAGAGTTCGAGCCGGTGAAAGTTTCTGCATCCATCCACGTTCCGAACACTTTATACAGAACAATTCAAAACGGGTTTCTAAGCTTCTGTGGGTCTCAAATCCCCCGAATTTCTGATCCTATACTGAAAGAATGAGGTGCTTGACATGATAGATGAACAGCCGAGACTGATCACTCTTGAGAATATAAGCAAAGCCTACGATGATGTTACTGTTCTGAACAATATCAATCTTTATATAAGGAAAAAGGAATTCGTTACACTGCTCGGCCCTTCCGGCTGCGGAAAGACCACTACGCTCCGTATCATCGGCGGTTTTGAAACTCCTGATGCGGGACGGGTGATTTTTGATGATATGGATGTGACCGGTCTGCCTCCATACAAGCGCCGTGTCAATACTGTTTTTCAGAAATATGCTCTGTTTCCCCATCTGAACGTTCGCGACAATATCGCGTTTGGTCTGAAGATCAAAAAGACGCCTAAAACCGAGATCGACCGTAAAGTGGACAAGATGCTCGATCTGGTCAATCTGCAGGGCTTCCAGAAGAGGAGCGTTGATTCTCTTTCCGGCGGTCAGCAGCAGCGAATCGCCATTGCGCGCGCTCTTGTGAATGAACCCGAGGTTCTTCTGCTCGATGAACCGCTCGGTGCTCTCGACCTGAAACTCAGGAAAGAAATGCAGATCGAACTGAAGAATATGCAGCAGCGGCTCGGAATCACCTTCCTGTATGTGACCCATGATCAGGAAGAAGCCCTGACCATGTCCGATACGATCGTTGTGATGCGCAACGGCGAGATCCTGCAAATCGGCAAGCCAAAACAGATCTATGATGAGCCGAAGAATGCTTATGTAGCCAATTTCATCGGTGAAAGCAATATCTTCCGCGGAAAAATGCTTCAGGATGAATTGGTCGAATTCTGCAACAACAAATTTATCTGTGTTGACTCCGGCTTTGGCGAGAATGTTCCTGTTGATGTCGTTATCCGTCCGGAGGATATCATCATTGTCGGTGAAGATGTCGGTCAGATCACCGGGACTGTCAAGTCTGTCCTTTTCAAGGGCGTTCATTTCGAAATGATCATCGATGCCGGACATTCCACCTGGAAGGTGCATTCCACCACCATGCAGCCTGAAGGTTCCCGTGTCGGCCTTTCAGTCGTTCCGTTTAACATCCATATTATGAAGCCGATGCAGGACGGCTGGTATCCCTATCAGGAGAAGGAGGTCACCGCCAATGACTAACAGCGTACCATCCTGGGGATACGCTGCAATGATCGTTGGATTGATCGTCTTCATCGGGCTGATCGTCCTGTATGTAAGGCGCAATCACGGATTCAAACGGCCATTGTTCGCGTCACCATATGTCATATGGATCATCATTTTCACTGTTGTTCCGTGTCTCATCGTTGCGTATTATTCCTTTACACACACAGTGGACCGGAAAGCTGACGACAGTGAACAGATACAGGTCATAAAGGAGTATACCATCACTGTAAAACCTGCGACCGTCACAGTTACTGCTGAGAACAAATGTATGCAGGCCGGCGCTGAGATGCCGGAACTGACCGTGATCGTGGACGGATATTCTTTCGGTAGCAAGCAGGGTATTTCAAAAATCGTTAAAAAATACCTTCCTCGCTGTGAGACAGGCGATGTGCCCGGTGAATATGAGATCACATTTGACTGCGATACGGTTTATGAAGAAGATTATGAAATCAGATTCATCAGCGGAACGATGCAGGTTACAGCTGAAGATGAGCCGGTTCTTTGCGTTAATGATTACTGCAAAAAATATGACAGCCAGGAGTTGAAAACGACCGCCACCTGTTCTGATCCCGGAGCCATTGTTGAATACAGCACAGATCTGGGGGAGACCTGGCAGGAAAAACCTCCGTCCATTACTGATGCCGGCAGCGTACATGTGCTTGTAAGGGCGACAAAGGACGGAATTCAGATTGCCGAGGACGAGTATACACTTACAGTCACTCCTGCCGAAGCCACTGTGGTAGCATTGAATCAGGCTTCCGTAGCCGGAACATCCTTTGACAGTTTCTTAGGTGTATGCCTTGGACTTACATACAGCAAAAAGGACGAAGGGATCGTTTTCACGCTGGATGCCAATCCTGGAACAAAGCCCGGCGAATATGAGATCACCGCAATCAGCGACGCAGATCAGGGTAACTATCACATTACATGCCAGAACGGAACTCTTACGCTCACTGAAAGCGGTGACGTTTTCATTGCAGTCACTGATCTTGAACAGGTATACAACGGAAAAAAGATCGTTCCGACAGAATATGCTTTTCTGAATCAGGCAGGACAGAAACTGGTACAGAAAGTGCAGAAGCTGGATGAGAAAACAGGAGAATTCGTCGAGATCAGCGCACAGAATATTGAGCATGTAGGCGTCTACAGGATCGTTAACGCGGCTGTAAAGGATACCGTGAAGATCACCGAGTTCACGTTTGATAACTTCATGGCATTCTGGGACAGTAATTACATCGCCCGCGAAAACGTCAAGAGCACGATGGAGGACGGAGGGGCGCATTACTCCGGATCTCTGAGTGAACGTGGAAAAGTCAATTTCGACATCTTTGTCTTTTCGCTGTGGATGGCATTCCTTTGCACAGTTATCTGTCTTCTGCTCGGATATCCTGCCGCTCACATCATGGCTGACCGGGAATTCAGACTGGGTTCCGCTATCGTTATCCTCTTTGTGGTGCCGATGTGGATGAATTTCCTTCTTCGAACGATCGCTATGATGGCACTGCTGAATGATGACGGCGTGATCAATTCTCTTCTGAAATGGCTCGGAATGCAGCCGGCAAGCCTGATCAACAATGCAGGCGCCGTTCTGCTGGGAATGGTCTACAATTTCCTTCCATTCATGGTTTTCCCAATCTACAATGTGCTTAACAAAATGGATATCAAGCTTTCTGAGGCGGCAATGGACCTTGGCTGCAACAAGTTCCAGACCTTCTACAAAGTCACACTGCCTTTGTCTGTGCCCGGTATCGTAAGCGGGATCACCATGGTATTTATGCCGGCTGTCACCACCTTCTATATTTCCGGTCTGCTTGGCGGCGGAAAGGTGACCATGTTCGGCGATCTGATCGAAAGCAAGTTTATTTCCACAAGTCTGACATCATGGAATGAGGGCAGCGCGCTGTCGCTGATCATGATGATACTGATCCTGATCAGCATAGGACTGCTCAGAAAAGCGGATCCCAAGGGTGAAGGAGGCGGAGCAATCTGATGAAAATAGTAAAACGCGTTTATCTCGGCCTGATCCTTCTGTTCCTGTATGTTCCGATCCTGGTTATGATCATTCTTTCATTCAACGGCGGCAGAAGCTGGGCTCAGTGGGGAGGTTTTTCTTTCCAGCCCTACGCGGATCTTTTTGCAAATAAGCGGGTATTGAACCCGCTGATCGTGACGATCACGATCGCTATCCTTGCTTCATTGTTCTCAACGATCATCGGGACGCTCGCGGCTATCGGCATTTTCTCCATGAAGAGAAAACCGCAGTCCATGATGATGACGCTAACTAACATCCCCATGACGATGCCGGATATCGTAACAGGTGTTTCGCTGCTGCTTCTTTTCATATTCCTTAACATAAAGCGCGGTTATATCACCATGCTGCTCGCGCATATTACCTTCGATGTGCCGTATGTGATCGTTTCTGTTCTCCCGAAATTGAAACAGATGAACAAGCACAGTTATGAGGCCGCGCTGGATCTTGGAGCAACACCGATCTACTCTCTTTTCCATGTTATCATTCCGGAGATCGCGCCGGGCATCGTGACAGGAGCGCTTCTCAGTTTCACACTTTCTATTGATGATTTTACGATCAGTTATTTCGCCGCATCCGGATCAAATGTTCAGAACCTCTCAACACTTATCTATTCCAGCGCGAGAAAAGGAATCAAGGCAGAACTGTTTGCTCTCAGCACGATCATGTTTGTTGTAATGCTGGTGCTGCTGATCCTTATCAATCGCACGCCCAAAAGTGAAAAAGCGAAAAACGCTTGATTATCAAAAGGAGGAAAACCATGAAAAAGATCATTTCTTCACTCATCGTTCTTGTCCTGTTCGCCGCGTTCATTGTTCCCTCAGCGTTTGCTGACGGTGTTGTACGGGTGTACAACTGGTATGATTACATGGACGAAACCGTATTTGATGATTTCACAGCCGAAACAGGGATCAAGGTTGAAGTAACTTACTTCACCACCTGCGAGGATATGATGGTTCAGATGCAGCTGAGCCCCGGCGCATATGATGTGGTGTTTCCTTCTGATTACTGCATTGAACGGATGATCGCCGAGGATATGCTGGCGGAACTCGATTTTGATCAACTCCCCAATGCCGAGGAGAACACGCTCGACTGGCTCTATTATACAGATTATGACCCGAATCATGAATATTCCGTTCCGTTCATGTGGGGAACCGTAGGTATCCTTTACAACACCACCATGGTAGATGAAGAAGATGTACATACATGGGGTGTCCTTTGGAATGAAAAATACGCCAACAGCATTCTTATGCTCAAGTCTATCCGTGATACCATGGGCACCACACTGAAGTATCTCGGTTATTCCATGAATACCCGTGATGAGGCGCAGCTGTCAAAAGCAACTCAGGCACTGATCGCCCAGAAGCCTCTTGTGAAAGCCTACTATGTTGATGAATCCAAGGATGAAATGGCCGCCGGCAGCACTGCTCTTGCTGTTGTATGGAGCGGTGACGCGCTGTACGCCATGGAGCAGAACGAGGATCTGGACTATGTTGTGCCCGATGAAGGAAGCAACGTATGGGTGGACGCTATGGTCGTTCCCAAGAATGCAGAGAACTATGAAAACGCACTGATGCTCATCGACTTCCTCTGTCGTCCTGAGATCGCTCAGCGCAACTGTGAATACATCTGGTATTCCAGCCCCAATTTCGGCGCCATTGAACTGATGGGAGAGGAATACGAAGAAAACCCCACGATCAATCCCTCTGATGAGATCATCGCAAACTGCGAATTCTTCCATGATATCCCGGATGAATATCTTTCTGTCTACAACACATACTGGAGCCAGATCATCAATGCGAAATAAATTTGCTCTGACAGTTCTTCTTGCAGTACTGCTTCTTATCTTCATTTCATGTGTCACCGCAAATGCATCTGGTGAAGATTACAGAACACTGAAACAGGGAGATACCGGGCCGGATGTGTATGCATTGAAGATCAGAATGTATTATCTCGGTTATTTCAATTCAAGCAATTTCAATGATGAATACACAAAAACGACCGCGGAACGCGTCAGCCAGCTGCAGAAAGCAAACGGTCTTCCTGAAACAGGCATCGCAACGCCGGAGCTGCAGGAGCTGATTTTCTCCGACAGATGCGTTTGGAAGAACCCTACACCCAAGCCATCCCCGACACCTTCACCAAAGCCAACGCCTGTTCCAACCCCTGTTCCGCCGAAAATGACAGATGAAGGTTTTCTTGATGTTTCATCCGGCAGCAGGGAGGAGTATATCTACGAAGATGAAACGATTGGTGTCTGGACTTACATCTCTTCTTCTCTGCACATCGAGATCAGGCGTTACACAGATAAGGAGCAGAGGATAAGATGGTTCGAGACGGAAGTCTTCTGTTCTGAAGAATCTCCGCTCTATACGGTGTTGTCTTCAACAAGCAAAGGGGAAGGGAAGAGCCTGGTCAATCCGGTGAAACTCGCCAATTCCAATCATGCTGTACTTGCACTCTCAGATGATTACTACGGCCACAGGTTCAGCAATCATCTTACGATTGGTGTCATTATCAGGAACGGCATTATCCGTAATGAAAAGACATACCCCGCTCACAAGGGACGTTTCCCGAACCTTGAAACACTGGCGGTATTCAATGACGGCAGTATGAAAACATATCTTTCGGATGAACATACGGCCCAGGAATATCTTGATATGGGAGCGGAAAATGTGTTTTCCTTCGGTCCTATACTTGTTCAGAACGGGGCTGTAGGCCGGGATGTAATGAAATCTGACTATTACCACTACCGTGAACCCAGGTGCGCGATCGGGATGATCGAACCATACCACTATATGATCATCACTGTAGACGGAAGACTGGATAAAGAGAATATTCGCGGTGTGTACATGGACTGGGTCGCACAGCGGATGATCGACTGCGGAGTGACAGAAGCGCTTAATCTGGACGGCGGCGGAACATGCATCCTGATGTTTATGGGAAAAAGGCTGAACAAAACCGGATCAAGCATCCGCAACCTGAACAGTATGATCTGCTTTGGCGTTACTGATAAAGTTCAACCGTAATGCAACAAAATGCGCATAGCAAAAAAAGACGGCGGAACTGGGGTCTTCCATAAAACAGTATTAGCCAGAGATTCAGAAAAGGCATCTGCGTGCCGGATTGGTCAATACTTAATTATGGAGGAAAACACAATGAAATCTCTGCTTGAAGAACTCGGTGGCACTTATACCTTAGGCAAAGATGGGATGTACTATCCAAACCTGACGATTGAGGAAACAGATCAGCGCTCCATAGGGAAATGGGGACGGATGCACAGGGAATACCTGGCGAAGCAGCATCCGAGCCTTTATCAACGGCTCATTCTGAATGGGACTCTGGGCAGGCATCTCGCCGATGCAAACGAAAGAGCGACAGCTATGCTTGACAGCCTGATTACGCAGATGGCCAAGCAAGAACGTATCACCGAGCAGCTCAAGGCCGCACAGCCCATGATATGGGTAGGCAGGATGAAC
>PITV01000047.1 GCA_017577285.1 Clostridiales bacterium | reverse complement strand
TTGGTGGTTCATTACTTATAGCAACCTGGGCACTATAGATTTATGTGTCTTGTGAGTCACCAGTATGCCACAGCAACATCAGCAGAGTGGGTCGTCGACAGTGTCAGATGTTTACAAGTGTGAGACTCGGTGTAGCCGGAAGGCTCGGAAGTCTTGGGCGTGGTTTCCTTCGAGGCGGGGGTGGGGGTGGCGAGCTTGCCGGTGGTCTTCCATACTTCGACCTGCCAGTCATTCATCTGATAGGCCACATCGTTTCTCACATAGCCGGTCTTGCCGTCCGGTGTGCGCACCTTGAACCAGGTGTAGTTGTAATTGGCGTCCTTCGCGCTGCCCAGCATTTCCAGCACGGTATTGGCCTTCGCGGTGGTCACGATGGCGGAAGAGATGGAATTGCTCTTGCGCACGTTGATGGCGGCGTTCTTTACAGCCACATAGCCGATCACCGCGTCGGGATCGGTGGGTTCGGGCGTGACGGGATCGGGAACGGGGGTCGTGGGCTTGTCATTGGTCTTGACGGTGATATAGTTGCTGTTGTTGCTTACATAGCCGAAGCAGCCGTAAGTGCTGCTGTATACATGGCACCACTTTTTGGTGGAATCATATCCGTAGAAGGGAAGAACATCTCCCTTGTTCAGGAAGCCCAGGGAGGAGTTGGAGGTGGAAGGACCGACACGGAAGTTCAGGCTGCCGATCTTCACGACCACATAGGTATCATAATCATCGGGATTGATGGGAGCGGGCGTGGTCTCATCGGGCTTGGGCGTCGTTTCATCGGGCTTGGGCGTGGTCTCGTCAGGCTTGGGAGTGATGTCCTCGGGTTTGGGGGTGATCAGCCCGCGCTTCTCCGCTTCGGACTGGGTGAGCACGCGGATATAGGGGGCGTTCACATAGCCCACTTTGCTGTTGACCCTCACATAGTACCAGTAGGAGGATGAGGTGCCCTTGGGGGCGGTGATGATCTCAACGACTGTGCCGCTCTTGAGGCCGTCGACCTTCGCGGAGGAAGTGGAGGCGGAAGCGCGCAAATTGACGTTGGCGGTGGTGATGCCCCATGAGCTGGCCAGATCCACAGGCTTGGGATCGGGGAGCTTGTGGGTCGCCACATAGACCTCCGTCTCTTCAGGCGTCAGATTGACGACATAATCGGTGTAGACATAGCCTTCGCGCACGGTGGAGCTGCCGGAGGAAACGGTGCCGCGCAGGTGGATCCAGACGCCGCCGTTGGAGGCCTTCGCCTCGCCCAGCACCTGCATGACCCATCCGTTGCTCAGCAGGGACAGCTGATTGCCGCCCGGGGTCTCGCGGAACCAGACGCCGCCGCCGGATTCAGAGACGATCTTCGCGTATTTCACATCGTCCGCCTTTGCGGTCGAAGGCGCGGAAAACAGCACGGGAATGACGATGACCGCCACAGCCAGCAATGCTATCAGATATCTGCACATCTTACGGTTCTTCATGTTTCTTCTCCGTCCTGCCCTGAGGATATGTCAGGGACAAAATTCGTTCGGACACGGCGCCGCTTTCGTGGCAGGATGCCAAAAAAGCATATAATACGCCTCTTGTACATTATATTACAGACATGTTACAACGTCAACACTTTTTTGTAACATTACACGTTCTTCTGCGCGGATATCACATACAGCGTGTCATCCCGCACGGTAAAGCGGATGTTGTACCCGCCGAATGCCACGCCGTATTCCCTTCCCGGCTCGTGATAGGAGGGCCGGGGATCGAGGGAAAGCAGGCGCAGGATGTTTTCCCTTTTCTCCGCGTCCATATCAACGGGAATGTCTTTTTCATCCCAGACCACCCCCAGCACATGGGCGTCACCGTCCTGCGAAAAGCCGCCCCGGGCGCCGGGCCTGCAATCGGAGTAGGGCACATAGGGCTTGATATCCAGGATGGGCGTTCCGTCCATCAGATCGGCCCCGGAGACCACCAGCACGGGCGCGCCGGATACGGGGGAATACTCGACGCGCTCCAGCTTCACGCAGGAGAGCCCCACAGGATTGGGGCGGAAGGGGGAACGGCTGGCGAATACGCCCACCCGGGTGTTGCCGCCCAGACGGGGAGGACGCACGGTGAGGGGAGGGGTGCCCTCGTGCGGTCTGCCGTCCTTCGGGCTGTTTTCCGAAAAGATCCAAATCAGCCACAGGTGGGAAAAGCCCTCTATGCCCCGGATGGCGTCGGGGGACGCGAAAGGCCTGTCGAACTCGATCCTGGAAAGGAAATTGTCCAGCATGCCGCTCTGGCGCGGGATGCCGAATTTTTCCGTAAAATCGTTGCGGATGAAGGCGACCGGCTGAAAGGTGTAACTGGTGTTCATGATGATTCCTCTGTATGTATGAGACGCGCGGGACCGGCCCGCGCGCCGACCGGACAGGGTAAAGAGCTGCACGGCCATTTTATCATAATTTCAGGCGGCCTTCAAGCAAGGAGAATCGCGGGAAAGGCAGAATAAAACTATAGGATCTGCGGGGAGGTGTTTCTGTGATGAGAAGGAAAACGGAAGGTACAAAACCGGCGGCGTGCCGCGGGGGGCTGGATATACAGCTGCTGCGGTATCCTTCTGTTCCGTCCACCAACCTGCTGCTGAAGGAGAAGCTGCTTTCGGGGGAAATGGACCGGGAGACCCTCGTGCTGGCGGATGAGCAGACAGCCGGGCGGGGCAGGCTGGGAAGGACCTTCTTTTCGCCGGGAGGCGGCCTGTATATGAGCTGCTGCCTGCGGGAAACGGATACGCAGGCAGCCCTCCGGTATACGCCCGCCGCGGCGGCGGCGGTATGTCTGGCGCTGGAGGAAATGACCGGCGCGCGGCTGTGGATCAAGTGGGTGAACGATGTCTATATGCAGGGCAGGAAGGTGTGCGGCATCCTGTGCGAGCGGGTGGAAAACTGGATCGTCTGCGGCATCGGGATCAACCTGCGCACCCCGGAGGGCGGGTTTCCGGAGGAGGCCGGGCCGCTCGCCGGCGCGCTGGAAGCGGATCTGGACAGGGAGGAGCTGGCTTTCAGGATCCTGAAGAAAATGAAGGAGCTGCTCTCCCGGCCGGAGAGGGCTTTCACGGAGTACAGGGAACGCTTTCTCCTGTACGGAAGGGAAGTGACATATGAGGGGGAGACGCTGACCGTGCGCGGCATCGACCGGGAATACCGCCTGCTGGCGAAAAGGGAAAACGGGGAGGTGCTGGCCCTCCGCTCCGGAGAGGTCACACTGCACGGACAGCTGTGAAACACGGGATCTTTCCCTGAATATCTGAATATATCCGGCATTTGCTCGCGGCTGACTGCCGTGAAAGGAAAACGCCCCGGAAGCGCTCCGGAGCGTTTTTATATGTATTCTGAACGGCGCGGACAAGCCGTTTCGCTTTATTCGATGCTGATATTGATGCCGTTCAGCTCCACGCCGTCCTCGGCGCGGATCAGGATGTATTTCAGGCCGTCGATGACCCGGGTCTGCACCAGATCGCCCCGGTCGGGCGCCACCTTGATGACCACATCGGGGGTGCGCACTTCCAGCTTTTTCGGGGCCACCACATTGACGGCCGGGATCTCGCTGTACAGCCCCAGAGTGTTCTCATACTGGCGGCGGAAATCCTCCACCCGCTGCGCGGACACGCCGCAGCTCTCCATGGCGTCCGAAAGATCGTTCACGCTGATCTTCGGGGTCTCGGGATCCTTTTCCAGCTTCTTTTCCTCGATCTTTTCCCGCACATGATCGCGCACGGACTGCACCACATCCAGAGAGCATTCCCGTCCAAGGCTCTCCTGCAGCATGGAGCAGATGGCGTGCTGCTGGGTATCGGCGGGCAGGGGAAGGGTTTCTCCGAACAGGACCGTCATCAGATCCTCGGCGATGTCATCCGTCTTGCGTGAATAGTATAGAGCGCCGTAGATGTTGGCGCCGCCGTCCTCATAAGCGGGGAACATGAAGCCGTTTTCAGGCGCGCCCACCATGAGATCGGCGCCCTTTGTGCCGAAGATGTTCTCCTGTGCCAGATAGGCCAGCCCGCCGGACTGCAGCTTCACGGGGCACAGCGCGCACAGGATGTAGCTGAACATGGTGGTTTCGGCATCCTCCTCGACCGTGCCGTCCTTAAGCTTTTTCGGGATATCCCACACATCATGTAGCAGCAGGATGACATAGGTCTCCTCGGAACGGTAGGTGGAGCGGATCTTTTCATAGAAAAAATCGCACAGCCCGTCATCCTTCAGGGCGGTCTCCCTGAGCCCTGTCAGCACCTTGTGCTCGGGGGCGTTCATCACCTGCTCGGCGGAAAAGTCGATGGGCAGCAGGTTCTGCCCGTCGGTGCCGGAAAGCACCTTTTTGAAGAGGGAGAAAAAGTTTTCGGCATCCTCCCGCTCCATGCTGATGAGGGGCAGGCGGAACTGGCTGATGATCTCTCCGTCCTTGTTCACATAGCAGCCTGAGATGCAGGTGGCGTTGTTTTTATTGGGAGCCAGACGCTTGCGGATCTGGGCGATATCTTTTTTATTCATAGGTCTTCTTTCCTTTTTTGATGATCTGAGGTTGTCAGTCTTCGGGCGTCACATGATCCTTCCTGCGTGAAATGAACATGCAGTCGCCGAAGGAGAAGAAACGGTATTCCTTGCGCACGGCGTCGGCGTAGGCGTCCAGCGCGGTATGGCGCCCGATGAAGGCGCTGATGAGCATCAGCAGAGTGCTTTCGGGCAGGTGGAAATTGGTGAGCAGGGCATCCACCGCCTTGATCTTCACACCGGGGGTGATGAAGATCTGCGTCATGCCGCTGCCGGGATGGATGATCCCGTTCTCATCGGCCACTGTTTCAAGGGTGCGCACGCTGGTGGTGCCCACGCATACGACGCGGCCTCCGTTCGCGCGGCAGGCGTTGATGCGCGCGGCGGCCTCGGGAGTGACCTCATAGTATTCCGTGTGCATCACATGGTCTTCCACATCCTCCGCCTTTACGGGGCGGAAGGTGCCCAGGCCCACATGCAGCAGCACGGGGATGATCTCCACGCCCTTGGCCCGGATCTCGTCCAGCACCCGGGGCGTGAAATGAAGCCCGGCGGTGGGGGCGGCGGCGCTGCCCTCCTGCTTCGCGTACACGGTCTGATACCTGCTCTGGTCCTGAAGCTTTTCATGGATGTAGGGGGGCAGGGGCATTTCACCCAGCCTGTCCAGCAGCTCCTCGAAAACGCCCTCGAACTCGAAGCGCACGATGCGCCCGCCGGCATCGGTGGTGTCGCCGATCTCGCAGCGCAGCAGTCCGTCGCCGAAGGACACCCGGGTGCCCTTTTTCAGCCTTCTTCCGGGGCGCACCAGCGTTTCCCATTCCGTGGCGGTCTGCCGCCTCAGCAGCAGCACTTCCACCGGCACGCCGGTCTCTTCCTTGATGCCCAGCAGCCTGGCGGGGATGACCTTGGTCTCGTTCAGCACCAGGGCGTCGCCCTTTTTCAGGAATGCCGGCAGCTCATGGAAAATATGATCCTCCCGTTCCCCTGTCACGCCGTCGATCACCATCATGCGGGACATGTCCCGGGGTTCGATGGGGGTCTGGGCGATCAGACGCTCCGGCAGATCATAGTAAAAATCACTGGTCTTCATCGGCTTGGCTCCTTATCACATACCCGCCATGTTTTTCAGCGCGAGGCGGATCAGCTCATCCGCCTTGCTGCTCTGTCCCTTGACGCTGCTGACCGCCCTGGCGGATTCCGAGGCGGAATAGCCCAGGGCCTGCAGGGCCATGATGGCCTCCGCCACGCCGTCCTCGGGCACGGAGGTGTCAACGGTCACGGTGATGCCGGAAGCGGCCATATCCTCGGGAGACACGTGCTCCTTCAGTTCCAGAGCGATGCGCTGGGCGGTCTTTTTGCCGATGCCGGGGGCCCTGGACAGGGCGGTGACATCGCCGGTCATGATCGCCAGCTGCAGATCACGCAGGGGCATGCAGCCCAGGATCGCCAGGGCGGTCTTGGGGCCGATGCCGCTGACGGCTGTCAGCTGCAGGAACATGCGCTTTTCCTCCTTGCAGTAGAAGCCGAACAGATCCACGGCGTCCTCCCGCACGTTCAAATAGGTGTATACCTTCATTTGCTCGCCCGCCGGCGGCATGTTCTGCAGGGTGTTCATGCTGCAGTTCAGCAGATATCCCACGCCCATGACATCCAGCACCAGTTCATTCTGGCCTTTTTCGGCGATGGTGCCGTCCAGATATGCAAACACGGCCGTACCTCCTTGCTTGTGTGAAAAATGGGAAAAAAGCGGAAAATGAAATATTATTTGATCATCAGGAACTGGCTGCGCATGACGCCGGCGTTCAGATGGGTCAGGGCGCAGGCCACGGCATCGGCCGCGTCATCGGGACGGGGGATATCGGGAAGGTTCAGCATCAGCTTCACCATGTGCTGCACCTGATGCTTGTCCGCCTTGCCGTAGCCCACCACCGCCTGCTTGATCTGTATGGGGGTGTATTCGTAGATATAAGGCGTGTACTCCGCGCAGGCGCAGATCGCGGCGCCGCGGGCGGCGGCCACATTGATGCCGGTGGTCACGTTGTGGGCAAAGAAAAGCTCCTCAAAGGCCACTTCATCGGGCTTGTAGGTTTCCAGCAGTTCCTTCACGCCTGTGAAAATGCCGTGAAGACGGTTGGGGATCGCCATATCCGGCGGGGTGGTGACCACGCCGCAGCCCACCATGTTGAATTTTCCGTGCTCGCCGTCCACGATGCTCCAGCCCATGGTGGCAAGGCCCGGATCGATGCCCAGAACTCTCATTTTACCTCCCGGCAGATGATCCGCCCCCTTCGCGGGGAGCGCAAACTGCCACATATATATTATATGCGTCACCGCCGCCGTTGTCAAAGATGATATTGCCGCAAAATGAACAGACCGCCCGGGATGCCGGACGGCCTTCACATATAAAACACAGGCTCCGGAACGAAGTCCGGAGCCTGTGCGGATGCCCGGCGGGAGACGCTTTTTCCCGCCCGGAGCATTCTGATTTACAGATCGAAGCAGAACTCGAACACGCAGTCCTGACCGGCGTTTTCCATATCATCCTGCCAGGTGATCGTCCAGTCCTCATTCACGGTGAAGACGCCGGTGCCGTTCCCGTAAACGGTGGTGACGGTCTCGCTGTCATTTTCATCCCAGGAATGGATCTCCAGCACGCCGTCCTCATAGGGGATCAGGCCGTTTTCCGCGTCATAGACGCCGCTCATGGTCCAGATCCAGGTCTCATAAGCGCCGTTGCCCCAGCTGATAACGATGCAGGCGGTATTGCCGGCGCCCGGTTCGATATCCATCATGGCACGCTCGCTGATCCTGTCCTGATAAGGGCCCGCGATGTTCAGCACGGCATTGTCCTCATCCGCTTCAGCGGTTTCCTCGTTCAGATCCATGCCGGGCTCCAGGTTCCGGATCTGTGTGATCGCGGCATTGCCCTGCAGATCCTCGTATACATACACCAGCGCGTAGAATTCCGCGGGCTGAGCGGTCACGAGGGTGCCCCTGCACAGCAGGCAGTAGTTGGTTCCCGCCACCACCTGGGTGCCGATCACGGCCACAGGGGCATAACCCGCGCCGGCAAAGCCGGTCAGGGCCTTTTCAAGAGCGGCGGCTCCGCGTGAGAACGCCTCCGCGTTATCCTGCCAGCCTCCGGCCAGCCCCGCGTTCTGTGAGGGCACGGCGGTCAGCCGGTCGACGCGGGTGATGGAGGCGTTGCCCTCCAGATCGGCATACACATAGACCAGCGCGTAGAATTCCACGGGCTGGGCGGTCACGAGGGTGCCTTTGCACAGCAGGCAGTAGTTGAGGCCGGCCACGATCTGGGTGCCGATCAGGGCGACGGGCTCATAGGTCGCGCCTGTAAAGCCCTGCAGGGCCTTTTCCAGCGCCGCGGCGGCTTCTTCTGTCAGCGCGGTGTCCTTCGCGGGCATCCAGCCGCCGGACGGCTGCTTTCCCTCGGCGGAGGCAAAAGCGCATACGGAAAACACCAGGGTCAATACCAGGATCACAGATACCAGAGTCTTCATTTTTCAGTTTCCTTCTTTCTTTGTTCTATGTGGCAAATAAAGTGAACGTGTTCTGCAGGAATTTTCTCCTGCACCTATATATACGAGCGAAAAGTGAAAAAGGTTGCATGAAAAAATGCAGTTTTTTTATCTTTTTCCGTTTTCCGGCCGGGAGAATAGCAAAAAGCATCCCGGCGCCGCGGCGCCGGGATGCGGATGGAAAGCCTGTCTGTCCGGTCTTCAGGCGAAGCACTCGCCCAGCTGTTTTACGGTATCGGCAAACACCTTGAGGGCGTTCTCCACGGTCTCCTTCTTTTCCATATCCACGCCCGCGTAGCGCAGCGCCTCGAGAGGAGGCACGCTGCAGCCGGCGGAGAGGAAGCGCTTGTAATCCTTCACGGCGCTTTCGCCCTCCTTCAGGATGCGGTCCGCGATGGCCACGGCGGCGGAGAAGCCGGTGGCATATTTATATACATAGAAGTTGCGGTAGAAGTGGGGGATGCGCATCCACTCGCTGGCGATGGCTTCATCCACCACGCAGCCGCCGCCGTAATACTTGCGGTTGATGTCGATGTACCGTCTGCTCAGCTCCTCCTTGGTCAGGGGGATCTGCTGCTCCGCCATCTCGTGGGCGACCTTCTCGAAATCGGCAAACAGGGTCTGGCGGAACACGGTGGTGCGGAATTCCTCCAGCATCTGGTTGCACAGGAACGCGGTGGCCTTCCGGTCATCTTTGTATTCATTCATCAGATAGCGCATCATCAGCACTTCGTTGCAGGTGCTGGCCACCTCCGCGACGAACAGGCTGTAGCCCGCCTTGGGGTAGGGCTGCGTCGTGTTGCTGTAGTGGCTGTGCATGGCGTGTCCCAGCTCGTGCACCAGCGTCATGGCGCCGTTCAGGTCATCGGTATGGTTCAGCAGAACGAAGGGGTGGGTGTCATAGCAGCCCCAGGAATAGGCGCCGGAACGCTTGTTCTTGTTTTCGTACACATCAGCCCAGCCCTCGGCGCAGGCATTCTTCAGAACGCTGATATAGTCCTCTCCCAGCGGCTGCAGCGCCTTGAGCACCAGCTGGAAGGCCTCATCGAAGGAGAGCTTCATATCAAAGTCATCCACCATGGGCACATACAGGTCATACATGTGCAGTTCATCCACGCCCAGGCGCTTTTTGCGGATGTTCAGGTATTCCGTCAGCGCGGGGATGGCGCCCTCCACGGCGGTCAGCAGGTTTTCGTATACCGCGACGGGGATCTCATCCGGGTACAGGGCGGATTCCAGACAGGAGGAGAACCTGCGGGCGCGGGTCATGAAAAGATCGCCGCGCACGGCGGAGGAATACAGGGAGGCGATGGTGGAGCCGAATCTCTCAAACGCGCCCAGCATGCCCTCGAAGGCTTCCTTTCTCACTTCGCGGCTGCGGCTGCGGAGCTTGATGCCGTAGGTGGCGGGGGTCAGCTTATCTCTTCCGCCCTCCTCGTTGAGGGTCTCCGGCATGGGCAGCTCCATGTTGTCCAGAATGCTGAAGGTATCGGACGGATCGGACAGGATGTCGCCGGCCATGCTCAGCAGCTTTTCCTGCTCTCCGGGCAGGGTGTGGGGCTTCTGGCGGATCACGGCCCTCAGCTCGGCGTCGTAATCCTTCATGGCGGGATCGCGGATCAGGCTGTCCAGCTCCTCATCGCTCATTTCCAGCAGCTCCGGCACCAGGAAGGATGCCGCGGTGCTGAAGGATACGCTGACGGTGCCCGCCTTGGCGTACATGTTCTGGTAATAGGTATCGGATACATCCTCATCCTTGCGCATGGAGCAGTAGACATATATTTTTGACAGCTTCTGTTCAACGGCGTAGAAATCGATGATGGCTTTGCGGGTGTCATCCTTTACGTGGCCTTCCAGCTTCGCCAGTTCCTTGATCGCCTGCTGCACCTCTTCCAGCTGCTGCTCCATCAGCTCGTTGGAGGGGAACATATGCTCCAGTTTCCACTGATAGGCGGGATCCATTTCACTTCTTGATTTCAGTTCGGGCATGATCTGTACCTCCGGGATCGCATTTTTTCTCATTATAGCAAACGCGGGGGATAAAAGAAAGGTCCGCGGTGCGAAATGCACAATTCTTTTGGAGAAAATTACAAGAAAACCGGACGGGGCGGCAGTTGCCCCGGAAAACCGGCTGTGCTATAATGCAGAGTGAACACAATGTCTGAAAGAGAGGAATACATATGAAATACCGCAATTTCGGCAAACTGGGCATCACCGGCAGCGCTTTCGGTCTGGGCTGCATGCGTTTCAACGGCACCCCCTCCAACGGCGTGAAATGCGATGAGGAAAAGGCTATCGCACTGATCCGTCAGGTCATTGACGGCGGCGTCACCTATATCGATACCGCCTATGTGTATCTGGACAAGACCAGCGAGACCGTGCTGGGCCGTGCCCTTCAGGACGGCTACCGGGACAGGGTGACCATCGCCACCAAGATGCCCCTGAACGCCGTGAACAACCGGGAGGACATGGAAAGGCTGCTGCAGGAGGAGCTGGACAAGCTGCAGACGGATCATATCGATTTCTATCTGATGCACGGAATCAACAGGGGTACCTGGGAAAAGTTCAAGGGGATCGGCGCGCCGGAGTTCTTCGATGATATGAAAAAGGCGGGAAAGATCCGCTTCAAGTGCTTCTCCTTCCACGGTCCCTATGATGATTTCGAGTATATCATCAAGGATTCCGACTGGGACATGGTGCAGATCCAGTACAATTTCATGGATGTGAACAATCAGGCCGGCACGAAGGGCCTGGAACTGGCGGGAAGCCTGGGCATCCCCGTGGTCATCATGGAGGGTCTGCTGGGCGGACGTCTGGCCAACGCCCCCGATAATGTGCAGGCCCTGTACGACGCCTTCCCCGTGAAGCGCTCCGCTGTGGAGTGGGCGTTCCGCTGGCTGTGCAATCATCCTCAGGTCGCCACCGTCCTCAGCGGCTGCAACGAGCCTGAGCAGGTGGCGGAGAACCTGCGCATCTTCGACACCGTGGAGCCCGGCTGCATGAGCGCCGAAGAGCTGCAGCTGATGGACAATGTGCGCCAGGCCTATATCGACCGCACGAAGATCGGCTGCACCGGCTGCCGCTACTGCATGCCCTGCCCCAATCATGTGGCCATCCCCGGCGTGTTCAGCATCTGGAACAACCATTCACTGTACGGCGGTAATGTGAAGGATGACTGGACCTACAGGATGATCACCAATGAGAAGGACCGTCAGACGCCCGATCTGTGCCTGGAGTGCGGCGCCTGCGAGGCCGCCTGCCCCCAGCATCTGAACATCATCGAGGCGCTGAAGACCGCCTGGGCGGAGATCGGCGAATAAATAGGATAAATACAAAACAGGGAGGGCCGGGCGCGGTGAGAAACTGTGCGATGAAAAAACGCATAAGGATGCTGTCTGCCGCCGCGGCTCTCCTTTTTGTATTGCTTTCCGCTTCCGTTTTCGCGGAGGAGGATCCCGGCATGCCGGAAAAGATCACATTCGTTCCGGATGTGTATGAGATCACAGCCGGAGAGGTGTGCCGCCCGTCCGTTTATCTGCAGACAGCCGATCCGGACGCCTTTGATGAGGAATACGGCAGGATCGGCCTGAGCGTCATCCTGCATGAGGATGTGGCCGAAATCACCGGAGAATACACGGGTAGCGCCGGAACCGGCGTTTACAGCGGCGGCGTCAGAGGGCTGCGTCCCGGGATCACGGTGGTCAGCGCCTTCGTGCCGGGGCATGAGGAGGGTGTGAGCCACGCCTGCACCCTCATCGTCCACAGCGTCAGTGTCGTGACCGTTCCTGAAAATGTGACCGTGATCAGCGCGGAGACGTTCCTGGGCACCGGCGCCGGGGAGGTATATCTGCCGGATGGTGTGACGGCGATCGGCTCAAAGGCCTTCGCCGGATGCACGGGTCTAAGGCTGATCCACATCCCCCGGAGCGTCACCGTCATCGCGGAGGACGCCTTTGACGGGTGCGATTCGCTGAACATCATCTGCGCCGCCGGCAGCGCCGCGCAGACCTTCGCGAACGCGCACGGCATCCTGAACTACGCCTACCAGACAAACAAATAGCAGATCATGTAAACGGCGGGGTTTCACGGCCCCGCTGCTTTTTTGTGTGACGGGTGCCTGCGCGGCCCGGTACAGATTGACGCTTTCCGCTTAATATGCTAAACTTTGCATGGCCGGGAATGCCGGCCTGACATGGATGAGAATGAAAAAATGACCGTATTCCGGCAGGAGGAAAAACGAATGAGCAAGTATAAAATGATCGCCCCTGAACTGCCCGATATCCCCTGGCAGGACCGTCCGGAAGGCATTCAGAATGCCCCGGTGTGGCGTTACAGCGAAAACCCGGTCATCGGCCGCAACCCCGTGAAGGGCGTGGCCCGCATCTTCAACAGCGCGGTGGTGCCCTGGAAGGACGGCTTTGCCGGCGTTTTCCGCGCGGAGAAGGTGAACGGCATCCCGCTGATCCACAAGGGATTCAGCAGGGACGGCATCCACTGGGATATCGAGGAGACGCCCGTGCAGTTCGTGGATGAAAAGGGCGAACTGTTCATGCCCAATTACGCTTATGACCCCCGCCTGGTGAAGGTGGAGGATACCTACTATGTCATCTGGTGCACCGATTTCTTCGGCGCTGCCATCGGCATGGCGAAAACGCAGGATTTCGAGACCTTCACCCGCATCGAATGCCCCTTCCTGCCCTTCAACCGCAATGCCGTGCTCTTCCCCCGGAAGATCGGCGGAAAGTTCGTGATGATGAGCCGTCCCTCCGACAGCGGACACACCCCCTTCGGAGACATCTTCCTTTCGGAAAGCCCCGACATGGAATACTGGGGACATCACCGTCATGTCATGAGCAAGGGCAGCGAATGGTGGGAGAGCCTGAAGATCGGCGGCGGCGCCGCGCCCATCGAGACCAGCGAGGGCTGGCTGCTGTTCTATCACGGCGTTGCCGGCACCTGCAACGGCTATGTGTATTCCATCGGCGGCGCCATCCTGGATATCGACAATCCCAGCATCGTGAAATACCGCTGCGAGAACTATCTGCTCACTCCCGAGGAGTGGTATGAGGAGCGGGGCTTCGTGCCCAATGTATGCTTCCCCTGCGCCACACTCCACGATGCCGCCACCGGCCGCATCGCCCTGTACTACGGCGCGGCGGACAGCTATGTGGGCCTGGCCTTTACCCAGCTGGATGATATCATCGATTATATCAAAGAGCATTCCGTGACCAACTGGAACGATACCGAGTACGGAAAGAGATGACCGGCCTTTCCCTGCCGCGGGAGAGGGAACGGGCGTGAAAATACAGTCAGACCGGCGGGGCCGGGGATAGAGGAAAAAATGAAAAGCGTTTTACTTTCTGATCCGCGCGTACAGTACTGCGGCCGCATCGACCGCACCGTGCCGGAAGCACCCCTGTTCACCTGGGTATGCTCCTCGTTCCGGTTCATCCTGAAGGGGAAAAGAGCGGTCCTTCGCGTCCGCAATGACCGCAGTTATTATCAGAACAGCCTGGGTATCGTCATGAACGGCTTTGAGGGGCGCATCCCGCTGAAGGAGGGGGAGCAGCAGATCGATATCTCCGCTTTCCTGATCGATGAAGTCAATGATGTGCTCATCTACAAGCGGCAGGACGGCTGCCACCGCTTCGCCCTGCTGGGGCTGGAGATCGAAGGCGAGCTGCAGGAAGTGCCGCCGCTGCCCTCCCGCCGCATCGAGGTGTACGGCGACAGCGTCAGCTGCGGCGAGCTGTGCGAGGCCATGCACCTCACGGGACAGAACGA
>PITV01000046.1 GCA_017577285.1 Clostridiales bacterium | reverse complement strand
TATCTCATGTGGTGAGTAAAGTATCCTTCGCCCTACCAACTGAGCCATGCCACCATGCCTTAAAGGCAAGTGTTATTATAACCTACTGTTTCCCCTTTGTCAATCACTTATTTCAATTTTACTCAATAGAAAATATGTCATCGCAAACCGGCCCGCAAAAAAGGACCGCCGCGGCACTTTGCGGTACCGCGGCAGCCCCCGATCCCCGCTCTCAAACGAAAGCGGAACGTATTATTGCTGTGACGGATGATTCTGTCGGATCAGTTCTTTCCCTCGTCATCCAGTTTGTTGGAGAACTTCTTCTTCTGCCAGAAGTAGAAGGCGGCGCCCAGGACGACCCAGATGATCAGCATAATGTAGCTTTCCTTGCCGAAGTGGACACTGGCGAAAGCATCGATGCCGGTGATCTTTTCCATGGGGATCAGCTGCAGGATCATAAAGGCGGCGGAGAAGATGACGCCGATGATGGCGAGGATCTTCAGCTTCAGGGAGCCGTCTCCGTCCTTGCGCATGGTGCGCAGAGTGGCGGCGCAGGTGAAGAAGTAGCCGATGGAAGCGCCGATGGCACTCATATCCACAAACCAGCCCAGAGCTTCACGGCCCAGGATGGGACCGGCGA
This sequence comes from Clostridiales bacterium, assembly GCA_017577285.1. Lineage (GTDB taxonomy): Bacteria > Bacillota > Clostridia > Christensenellales > Aristaeellaceae > ZC3RG03. The sequence goes on along the minus strand of PITV01000046.1, from coordinate 13,205 downwards.
GGGACACGATGATGCAGAACAGCATGGCGACCCAGGGGGTGTTGAAGCGGCCGACCTTGCCGAACACGGCAGGCAGGTAACCGTCGCGGCTCATGGAGTACATGAGACGGCTGGAAGCGAGATAGAAGCCCATGATACCGGAGAGCACAGCGCAGCTGACGCCCACGCCCACCAGCACCTTTCCGAAGGTGCCCAGCAGTTCCTCGGCAGCAATCAGCAGCACCCATTCGCCGGACATGACGCGGTCGGGCCAGTTGGCCTGAGCGGCGGCGGCAACGGTGTTGTTGGAGATGTACACGAAGGCACCGAAGGCGATGGCCAGCACCATGATGCCCATGACCTTCTTGTAGCTGAACTTGAATTCCTCGGCAGCCTGGGGAATGGTGTCAAAGCCCACGAAAGCCCAGGGAGCGATGGCGAAGGTAGCCAGAACGGCGGCGATGATGCCGGAAGAGCCCTTGCTCGCGTTGTCAAATCCGGCCAGAGCATCAGCAGTCATGAGCTGGGTGGTGCCGTTAAAACCGGCTTCCTTGGCGGCAGCCTTGCTGAAGCCCCATACCGGCTCCATGTTGATGCCCTTTGCCTTGGCGGAAACGACGCCCGCGATGCACAGGGTGAAGGCGCAGGTGGCAAGCAGCACAGCCAGAATGGTCTGGATGAAACCGGCCTTCCTGACGCCCAGAATGTTCAGGAAACCGAAGAGCAGCAGGATGAAGCAGGCGAACAGGATCTCGCCCAGCCACACTTCATTGCCGGCGATGGAATAATTGAAACCGAATTTAAGGATGTTGGCGTCCCCGTCCAGTCCGTCCACGATAAGGGGCAGGGCGGTGGAGTTCATAGGCACATTGGTCAGATAGGCGACTACCAGGAACCATCCGCAGACAAAGGCCATGGTCTTGCCGTAGCAGTTCTTGGTGAAGGTGAATTCGCCGCCGGCCTTGGGGAACTTGGGCACCATGTAGGCATAGCTGAAGGCGATGATGACCATGACCAGCGCGCCCAGGATCATGGCGATGGCAGTGCCGTAAACACCGGAGTTGGGCAGGAATTTCTTGCCGGGATTGATGAAGGAGCCCCATCCGATGACGCAGCCGAAGGCCAGCGCCCATACGCTCATAGGACTCAGCTGCCGCTTCAGGCCGCCGTTGTTGTTTTCCATTATGTGTCCCTCCTCAGTTTTCTGTTTGGTTCTTTCTGTTTGTATGAGAAACCGGGAAGCGGCTTTCCGCTTCGATCACGGCTTACACATCATAAGTCTTGTCGATGGCCTTCAGCTCGCGGAAGGTGTCGATCTCCACGATATCGCTGTCCAGGCAGGGACGGACCTGGATCTTGTACTGTCCCTTGTAGGCCAGGTTCGGAACGGTCTCCCAGTATCTTTCCTTTCCGCCGGGAGCCTGATACGCTTCCTTGATATGCTCGGAAAGCTTGGCGCCGTCGGGGGCGTTGAAGTAGTAAATGCCCACCATCTGGTAGGTGTTCAGGCCGCCCACCTTTTCATCGCACACATAGCCGTCCTTGTCCACATCCAGTACCCAGTCATCGGTGCGTTCCTTCCAGATGCCCAGAACATCGGAAGTGTAATGATACTTCCTGATGATAGCGGGATTGGAAATGATCAGATCGGATTCAAACACATAGGCGTTCTGGAGCATATACCGGGCCACCATGGCGGAGCCGATATTGTTCGCTTCATTATAGGAAGGATTCTCCAGAAACTTGATCATGGGATACTTGTACAGCAGCTGATCGAACTGCTCCGCCAGATAGCCGCGCACGACATAGATCTCGGTGATGCCGTTTTCCAGGCAGGCATCGATCAGCGTATCGATGATGCGCTTTCCGTTGACACGGATCAGGGGCTTCGGGGTGTTGAGGGTGACGGGCACCATGCGGCTTCCGAAACCGGCGGCGATAAAGATGGCTTTCTTGGCGCGGTAGGGTTCCAGCGCGTCGATGCCTTCGGAAGTGATCTCGCCGTCCGCCACATAACCGCACTCGATAAATTCTCTGACCACCTTGTTGATGGTGCCCAGGCTGTGGCCTGTCCTCTCCTCCAGCTGGCGCTGGCTCATCTTTCCGCGGTTGGTGGCCAGAACGGACAGGACATCAAACTGCTTTCTGGTAAGTTCCATGTTCAAGCTTCCTTTCATTCTGTATTTCAGGCGCGTTCTGTTCATCCCGTTCCGGGGATACCGCCCCGCTTTGAACAGAAAAAACGCCTTTCGGTCATTTTTGAACAGACGAAACCCCGTGTTCATATTTACACGAGGTCAGCATCCGGAACGAACACTATTATACATAAAATTAACAGTTTGTCAACCCATAATGCAATATTTGTATACAGTTTTGTTCAATAGTGTTCATTTTTCTTCCGGATCACCCGTACACTTTACATTTCTCACCCCGTTTTTTGTTGACATCGGGGCATGAATTCAGTAATATGGGCATAACAGCAAACGGAAGGAAGCGAATGTGTTTTGTTCAATAAATGCGGAAAGAAAATAAAGATCGTCGCCTGGCTCTTTTTCATCCTCGGCATCCTCTGCTCCCTGTTCTTCGGGCTCAGCTTTCTGATGAAATACCTGGACACCCGGGAGACCGGGGATCTGATCCGGGCCATTGCCATCGCGGCCGGCGGGATCCTGCTCTCCTTTGTGAACGCGCTGGTGTTTTACGCCCTCGGGCAGATGCTGGATACCATGATGGATATCGCCGACAGCAATGACGACATCCTGAAACAGACAAGGATCCTGACCGAGCGGGTAGAGCATCTGCCGGTCGTGAGCCTCAATTCCCGTTTCGGCAATCCTCCGGCCGGTGATGTGAAAAAGGAGGCCGCGCCCCCTGTTCCCCGGCCCGCGGAGCACGGTTCCACCTCTGACAAGCCCTGGAAATGTCCCGAATGCGGCAACATCAACCCCGCAGAAATCGACAAATGCGCCTCCTGCGGGCAGACCGGCCTGTGGCAGTGTCCCAAGTGCGGAAAAGTAAACCCCTATTCGGTGGATGAATGCACCGGATGCGGGGCGCTGGATTCATGGATCTGCCCCGACTGCGGCGAGATCAATCCCCGCAAGAACTTCTCCTGCTCAAACTGCGGCAGGGCCCGCTGACCCGCCGGCTCCTCCATACCTTTCCAGGAGGTATTCCGCCCCATGACTTCCTATTCATTCAAAGAAGCGCCTTTTCATGTTTTCGGCGCGCCCCGGTTCTATAAATACGGCACTATGGACCGCTTCCCCCGGGATCTGGCGGAAAGGATGTTCCCCGGCGTGGTGGGCTGGCATCTGGATGTCCGTTCCCCCGGGGCCCGGCTGGCCTTCAGGACCGACGCGGACGAGATCCGCTTTGATATCGAATATGAAAGCATCTCCGTGGATACCGGCATGAGCCTGTACAGCGCTCAGAGCGGTGATGTGTTCATCGGCCGCGGCGGAGAGGCGAGATACCTGGGGCAGATCGTGCCGCCGGATCTATACAGCACTCCCCGGGCGGAGGGCACTTTCCGGCAGATCAATCCGGAGGGAAAAATGCAGGAGATCATCGTGTTCCTGCCCCGCAACGAGAAGATCACCGGCATGACCGTCTCCCTGCCGGATGACGCCCGCGTCCTGCCCCCGGAGCCGTACACCTGGCCCGTCCCGGTGCTGTATTACGGCTCCTCCATCACGGAGGGCGCCCACGCCGGAAAGCCCTCCAACGCCTATAACGCCCTCCTTTCCCGCTGGCTGGACTGCGATTTTATCAATTTCGGCGTTTCCGGCTCCGCCCGTGGGGAACTCTTTGTGGCGGATTATCTGAACACCTTTGAGAAAAGCGTGTTCGTGATGGACTATGATTACAACGCGCCCGATGAGGAGCATCTGCGCCGCACCCACCGCCCCTTCTTTGAAAGGATCCGGGAGCATGATCCCGGGCTTCCGGTGATCATTATCAGCGGCCCCCGCGTCGACAGGAACGCCGATGCCGGGCGGCGCGCCATCATCCGTGAGACCTATGACCGCGCCGTTGCCGCCGGGGACAGACATGTGTGGTTCATTGACGGCGGAGACTTTTTCGGTGAGGAGGACAGGGCAGCCTGCACCGCCGACTGCATCCATCCCAACGATCTGGGCATGTACCGCATGGCGCGGGCCATCCGCCCCGTGCTTCTGGAGGCGCTCCGGGACAGCGTCAAAACGTCTCCGGACCTCTGAAAAAGGTCTTTTCAGGCAGACACATCCATAAAAAACACACAGGCCGGAAGGCCTGTTTTTCATATCTCCCGCCTTGACAAAGGGATGCCCTTCCGATAGAATAAGCACATCAGAAAAAGATCAGGGAGGCATCTTATGCATATCGAAAAAGCGCCTATGGGCTGGAACAGCTGGAACACTTTCGGCAGTAATATTTCCGATCAGCTGATCCGCGACACAGCCCGGATCATGAAAGATAAAGGATATCTGGAAGCGGGCTACGAGTACATCGTCATCGATGACTGCTGGAGCCTGAAGGAGAGGGATGAAAACGGCCGTCTTGTGCCCGATCCCGAAAAATTCCCCCACGGCATGAAGGATCTGAGCGACTATGTCCATTCTCTGGGGTTCAAATTCGGCATGTATTCCTGCTCCGGCGTCCTTACCTGCGCCGGCTACCCCGCCTCATACGACCACGAGTTCACAGACGCGAAGACCTTCGCTGAGTGGGGCGTGGACTTCCTCAAATATGACTTCTGCAGCTTCCCCGCCAGCGCGGACTGCAAAAACCGCTACGCCACCATGAGCCTGGCGCTGAAATCCTCCGGCCGGGATATCCTGTTCTCCGCCTGCAACTGGGGAATGCATGAACCCTGGAAATGGATGAAGAGCGTGGGCGCGCATATGTACCGTTCCACCGGCGATATCTTCGACAATTTCAAATCCTATTCCGAGATCGTCAAAAGCCAGCTGGACAAGTTCTGCATGAGCGGCTCCGATTGCTTCAACGATATCGATATGCTCACCGTGGGCATGTACGGAAAGGGCAATGTCGGCTTCGGAAACGCCTGCGGCGATGAGGAATACCGCACACAGTTCGCCCTGTGGTGCATGCTCAGCGCCCCCCTGATGCTGGGCGGCGATGTGCGGAATCTCAATGATTTCTGCTATGATCTGGTGCTGAACAAAGATCTGCTCCGCATAAATCAGGATGCCGAAGCCCGTCCCCCCTATATCGTCTACCGCGGCCGCGTCATCAACAACGAGTGGAGCGATGAGGACAAGAGCTGGTGGCGCGAGTATCAGGACTGCGGCTTCACCATGTTCAAGCACCTGTCGGATAACGAGTTTGCCGTCGGGTATTTCAACTTCGCGCCCATGCGCGGCGAGATCCCCTTCACCTTCGCCGATGCGGGCCTGCCCTACGGCAGCGGCCTCGGCCTGGAAATGAGGGATGTGTTCACCGGTGAAAGCATCGGCGTCAAGCGGGATTACTTCAATCTGGTGGTCCCCGCTCACGGCTGCCGCGTGTTCATCGCCCGGCTGAAGGAATGCTGATATGGATAACGCTTCCCCCGCCGCGGATCTCTGCCGGTGCAGAACCTGCGGCGCGCCCCTTTCCGCCGATGAGATCGCCGTCACGAAAAAGCTGATCAACCGGGGCGCCACGGAATATATGTGCGTTTCCTGTCTGGCCCGGTGGTTCGAGGTAAAGGAGGATGACATCCGCGAGCGGATCGAATACTTCCGCGCTTCCGGCTGCACCCTGTTTGAGAAAAAATGATCCTGAAGGAATAACGGAACAGAACCATAAAGGACCGGTGACACATCACGATGTCACCGGTCCTTTTTCTGCATGTTCCGCCGCGAGAGGCCGCGCAAGCACCCGGACCGCGGCCTTTTCCGGCCTTCCGCGCTTTATATTATGCGAACGTTTTTTCGCAAAACACTTTACAAAAGCGCAGCCGGCGTGTATAATCATTTATACAAACGCGTGTTTGTTTTATGACGATCCGAATGAAAAGAGGCTTACCATGTGTCATTATCTGAAGGTGCGGGCGGATTTCCTGCCCGACGGAAAAGTGATCCCCCTCATGTACCGCAGCCCGGAGGATGAAAAGGTGATCATTGACCGGGTGCTGGACATCCGCCCCGCGGCGGCCCTGAAAGCCGGCGGCCGGGGCATCCGCTATACCTGCCGTGTACAGGATCATCTGGTGTATCTGTTCCTTGACCGGGAAAAGTGGTTCATGGAGGATTGCTGACCCGCCCTTGCGCAGGCCTTCCCGGCCCGCGTCACGAAAAAGGAGCCGTCAGATGTAGAAATCCTTCGTTTCAGGCTTTTCATAAAACAGATATGTCTCACCGGAGGAAAAGGGAGCGTTGTCTGATTCCCGGTCATTCTCGCTGTCACCGATGGTGCCGTAGCGCTTTTCCCCGCCGCAGTCATACACCGCGTACACCTCTCTGTCTGCGTTCAGAGAAAGCACGGCTCCCTGCGATACCGCCTCCGCCCCGTCCAGCTCATACCACGCGCCCGTGCTGTCCGCCGTTTCAAAACAGAAGGTTTGCGGAAAAGCACCGTCCGCGGCTTTGATATAAATACAGTTCATGTTTATTCCTTTCAATTCTATTTCTTTCAATATTTCTCATGCGGGACAGTCTCTTTATTTACTCCGTTCCCGTTCTATAAAACAGCGCGGGCATTCCGCCCGCGCGTTTTCATTTCCTGTTGAAAATGATCTCCCTGTCGCCCAGATGCATCACCAGGGTGTCCCCCTGCCGCGTGCCTGTCATCTGGCCCACATACAGTTCGCCGTCTTTCACGGCGTAGTGACCTGTTATCATATTCTTCCGGGTATCCCCGCCGTAAGTGATGCTTCCCTCGCAGCTGTAATCCCCCGTATTATCCGGATCATGATTCTTATCGGCTGTCAGGATCAGGATCACACTGCCTGTTCCCTGCGGATCGCCCTCAAACAGATCCGCCACCACCGATATATCTTCCGTTTGCCAGGTGCCCAGCCACTCACAGACCTTCTCATCCTTTCCGGAGCATCCGCACAGCAGCGCGCAGATCAGCACGAGCACCGCTATGACCGTATATGTTTTGCGCATATCCAATCCTTTCTTTCACCGCGCCTTTTCCGGCGCGTTTTCTCTCCGCGCGGAAAAGCCTTTGACCGTCTCAACTTTCCTCATTATTATACGCCTGCTTCTGCAACAATTCAACAAATTCTTTTTCGGGGAGCGGTCTGGAGAAATAGTAGCCCTGGATAAAGGTGGCGCCCCTGCGGGTGACAAAGTGCAGCTGTTCAGGATTTTCCACGCCCTCCGTAACGGTCTGCTTCCCGATCCCCGCGAACATGCCCAGCAGGCTGCCCAGCAGCGTCCGGGCGGATTCGCTGTCCTCGCAGATCAGGGAACGGTCCAGCTTCACCGTGCGGAACGGCATATGCAGCACCTGCGCGATATTGGCGTATCCCATGCCGAAATCATCCAGCGCGAAGGAGTATCCCTTCTTCAGCATCGTTTCCATAAAGCTGCGCACCGTCTCGGGATGCTGGGCGGAGGCGGTCTCGGTGATCTCGAAGCAGATGCGGGACGGGGCGACATCAAATTCGTTCAGGATCCCGCAGATATATCCGGTGGAATCATGATAGAATTCCGCTCCCGACAGGTTGATATCCAGATGCTCCAGTTCCTCATGCTCCTGCAGGAACCTGCACGCGCTGCGGATCACCCAGGCGTCGATCTGGGGCGCCAGTCCGCAGTGCTCCGCCACCCGGATGAATTCATCCGGCGCCACCCGCCCCAGCTCGGGATGGTTCATCCTCAGCAGCGCCTCCGCGCTGTACATCCGCTGCTCGCCGGCGCTGTACACCGGCTGATAGTTCAGAGAAAAGCCCGTGCCCTCCCGGAGCACATCGCGGATGGCCTCCTCCACCGCCTGACGCCGCCGCACCTCTTCCAGTATGCTGTGGCCGTTCTCCAGCCTGTGCCGCTGTCCGTCGCGGCCCATGCGGGCTGTAGCCTCATCCACAAAGGAAATGAACTCGCCCGTTGAGGTGAACCCGCCCGGCATCTGAAGATACAGCACCGTGGCGGACAGATTGCTGGAGCTGTGGCCGATATGCCACGGCTCGCGGAAGCGCTCCTCCACAGAGGAGGCGATCACCCACATGGCTTCGCGTGTGGGCGCGGCGATCAGGAACCGGGCGCCGATGATGCGGAATACCCACGCGCCCGGCACGATATTTCTGAAGAAGCGGCAGATCTCGGTCATATACTGGTTGCCCGCCACCAGACCCAGACTGCGGTCGATGGTGCCGATCCCCTCCACCTCGATGCTCACGATATACTGGGGCTTGTTTTCCGCGATGGCATTCTCGATGAAGGCCATCAGGGCATTATAGTTGAAGGTGCCGCAGGCCTTATCCACCATTGCCTGAGGATTCTGCAGCGTGAACATCATGATGAACAGCGCCAGCACCATGCTGCTGCCGGTCAGCAGTATGCTGCCGGTGGGGATCTGTACCAGCAGCGCGGCAATGACCACCAGAACGAAGGTATACACGCAGTGGCGCTCGGAATCCGTCATATTCTCCCTGTACCGCACCGTCTGCACGACTGTCATGATCAGGTAAAAGGCAGCCTCCAGATAAAGGCCGGCGTTCATAGGGCCGCCGTTGCTGAACACTCTGGTCCTGTCCGGCTGCGTATCGATGCTGAAGACCAGGCCGGGCCGGATCAGATTGACGAACTGAGCCAGCAGCAGCACCAGACCGGGAACGAGGAGCCACAGCTGCTTTTTATCCCGCAGGCAGGGATGCCCGGCTTTCAGCTGGATATAGGTGAGCATCAGGGCGGGAATAACGGCCTGGAAGCAGTAAAACAGCGTATTGCCGGCCACAGTGATCCACAGCGGCCACTCATTGATGAACTCCAGCGTGATACAGCTGAAGATATCCAGCGCGATATCGATCCCGACCGCGATCAGGAAAATGCCGAAATAGCGGTTCGCCTGGCTGCTGAATTTGGGCGACACAAAGAAACGCAGCGTCATTGCAGTCAGAAACAGCAGCGCCGCCATTTCAAAGTACGCGTTGTAGCCGCCCAGCATAGCCGGAACCCCTCCCCAGTTATTTCCATTTCAGGCCGGTCGTACAGTTTTCGCAGTCTTCCCCATGTTCTTGGCTTGAGTATATCACATGTGGTTACATAGTGCAACGTTTTTGCAATATTTTTTGTAACTTTTTGTATTTTTTCGGTTTTTTCTTCAATGGACGAGAGACATTGCGGAGAAGCAGTGCCATCCGTTCCCTCCGTTTTCGATCCATATCCCGCAAAACCGGCGGATTTTTTCAAAAAATACAGGATTTAACAAAATTTCTGCTTGACAAACCCTTCTGTTTTTTGTAAGATTATCGGTGTGTCAATAGGCCCGTTAGCCCCGGAACTATTGCACCGCGCCTGTGTGCGACCATCACACGGGAGCAAAACCTGCGCGAACAGCGCGCAGTGCATCCAATAGTACCGTTTACCGGATTCGAGGAGGAAATTCACTTGAATACCTTTATGGCTAATGCTCAGAATGTTGAGCGCAAATGGTATGTCGTCGATGCAGACGGTATGGCTCTGGGCCGTTTGGCTTCCCAGGTCGCCAATATCCTGCGCGGCAAGAATAAGCCCATCTATACTCCCCATGTGGACACGGGCGACTATGTGATCATCATCAACGCTTCCAAGGTCATCCTGACCGGCAAAAAGCTGGATCAGAAGATCTATTATCATCATTCCGGTTATGTCGGCGGCCTCAAGGAGATCAAGTACCGCAAACTGATGGCCGAAAAGCCCGAATTTGCTGTGCGTCACGCCATCGTCGGCATGCTGCCCAAGGGACCTCTGGGACGCCAGATGGCCACCAAGCTGCACATCTACGCCGGTGCCGAGCATGAGCAGGCTGCTCAGAAGCCCGAAGCCCTTGAACTGATCAAGTAATGCAGGCATAAAAGGAGTAATACATCATGGCAAACAATGAATTCAATGCCGTTGGCCGCCGCAAGTCGGCTGTTGCCCGTGTTCGTCTGGTTGCGGGCGAAGGCAAGATCATCATCAACAAGCGCGATATCGACGATTACTTCGGCCTGGAAACGCTGAAGATGACCGTCCGTCAGCCCCTCACCCTCACCGGTGTGACCGGCTTCGACGTAATGGTAAATGTTGACGGCGGCGGTCTGACCGGTCAGGCCGGTGCCATCCGTCACGGCATCAGCCGCGCCCTGTGCGTAGCGAACCCCGAACTGCGTGACCAGCTGAAGAAAGCCGGCTTCATCACCCGCGATCCTCGTATGAAGGAACGTAAGAAGTACGGTCTGAAGGCCGCCCGTCGTGCCCCTCAGTTCAGCAAACGCTGATCGTTTCAAAAAACTCCGCTCCGGCGGAGTTTTTTCTTTATATATTTGCAAATTATAAAACGCCGGAGCACTTATACCGGTACGTATAATGACGCGGCCGCAAACAATCGCAGACAGAGAAGTGGTCGATTCAGCAAGAAGCGTTTTTTCAGGATTGCTCCGTGCTAACGGTATTTTTCATTCCGTCGCAAACAGTATTTATCGTTTTTCGATAAATTTTTGTTGACATTCGAAATTATGTGGTGTACAATACCCCCGAGGTCATTCTTCAGGAGGTACATTATGAAACAAACAACACTGGCTAAATGGCTGAAAGTGATCATCATCATTGCCGCGCTTTTCGGCATCTCCGTGTTCGCGATCTTCATTCCGCTCTGCGGAAAAGACCTGACCGCGGCTTATCCCGAATTTGAAAACCGTTACTGGCCGTGGCTCATCTTCCTGTGGGCGGCAGCTGTTCCCTGCTTTGCCGCGCTGATTACCGGCTGGATGCTTGCTGACAGCATGAAAAAGGACAAGTGTTTCACCTTTGCCAACGCGAAACGGCTGAAGCTGATCTCTCTTCTGGCGGCAGGCGATACAGCCTTCTTCTTTGCCGGAAATATCGTCCTTCTGTTCCTGGACCTGAGTCATCCCGGCATCGTCCTTGAAACTCTCGTCATCGTATTCGCGGGGATCGCCATCTCCGTCGCGGCAGCAGCCCTTTCCCATCTGATCCGGAAAGCCGCGGAGCTGCAGGAACAGTCCGACCTGACGGTTTGAGGTAAGCGAAATGGAAGAGATGCAGGGAAACATTATTTTCAACATTGATGTGATGCTGGCAAAGCGGAAGATGAGCCTGACGGAGCTTGCCGAAAAGGTGGGCATCACCATCACCAATATGTCCATCCTGAAGACAGGAAAGGCGAAGGCGGTCAAGATCTCCACTCTCGCGGCGCTGTGCAAAGCGCTGAACTGTCAGCCGGGCGATATTCTGAAATACAGGGCGCCGGAAAAACAGGCCGGAGAATGAGGCACCGGCACAAACGCCGTTCAGGAGATACGATGAAAGAAAGTATGCGGCCATGTTACAGGGAAGAAGACCTTTTCCCGCGAAATTTTGCCCTTTGCGAAGAAAAGCCTTACGGGCTCCTGTTCTGCGACCCGGAAAACAGGGATTCCTTTGATTCCAATCACGCGGTGATCTTTAAAGACCGGATAACGGACCTTGGCGCCGTTCTGAAAGATATCGTTTCTTTCTATGAGGAAAAAGGCTGCCACCCGGTCATATACCAGTCCATGCTCGATGAGGCGTGGTTTGATGATGAAAAGGAAGCCTTCTCCGGTGCGGGCTTTGATATATGGAACGAACAGCAGAGGTATATGCTGCTGACGGAAGAGAACAGGATCATCCCGAACCCGGAGATCACGGTGAAACGGATCCGCGAGTGGGATGCTTCTCTGGAGCAGATATTTCTTGAGGCGGAAGAGCCGTGGGAGATCCCGGTGGCACGAAAGTCTTCCGCGTATGCCGGTGAATGGATGTTCGCGGCATATATCGGTGAAAACCCGGCCGGCATCCTGTACAGCCACCAATGCGGAGATGTATGCCGTGTCGATTATATGCTGGTGTCAAAACTGCACCGGGGCACCGGCGCCGGCCGGACGCTGGTGTATCACTTTGCCGAACAGATCAGAAATGCCGGGGTCGGGAATGTGTTCCTCTGGCCGGACGGCGATACCCCGGAACGCATCTATTATGAAGGCGGGTTCAGGGTCGCTGAAACAAGAACAGCGGGCCGGGCGGCTTACAGCAGCGACCGTCCGGCGGAATAAAACATACCCGGGTGCGCATGCATCCGGGCATCATTTATCATATCCTGCTGTCCGCAAAAGCCTCAGAAAGGATAATCCTCTCCCCTGTTGGTGATGAACCGGTGGCCTGTCTTGTCCTCACGGCGCTGCTCAAACAGATCCTTCAGGATGCCTGCCGCCTCATAGGAGGAAAGGGGCGCCGGATTATCCGGCTTTCCGTCTGTGCGGATCCAGCCGGGATGGACGCAGAAGATATTGATCTGCGGATCATCCTTAAAGGTATTCGCCAGGTTCATGGTCGCCATATTGAGGGCCGCCTTCGACATGCCGTAATCGATCATGTTGGTGCGGTAGCATTTGCTGATGCTTCCCGCCTCTGAGGAGATGTTCATGATCAGCCCTGTGCCTGCGCTCTTTTTGAGCAGCGGATAGAACGCCTTGATGACGCGCATGGGGCCCACCGCGGCCACATCGATGGCGCGGGCGATATAATCGAGATTCGCGTCAAAGAAGCCTTTCCCCACATCGGGAGAGGTGGTGACAGCATTGTTGATGATCAGGTCCAGATGGTCCGTCTTCGCCGCCAGCGCTTCCGCCGCGGCATTCACAGACGCGGTATCCCCGATATCCATGGTGAGGATGATCAGTTTATCTCCGTATTTTTCCCTCAGCTGTTCCAGTTCGGGAGAGGGTTTACGCACCGAAGCGGCAACGGTATCCCCGCTCTCCAGATATCTCAGGGCCAGATTATAGCCGAGCGCGTAGCTCCTTCCGCACCCCGTGACCAGTACATTCTGTGACATACGCATGTCCTCCTTGCCGTTTTTACGCGTGCTTCCGGTCATCACTGAACAGAATGATCCCCCCATAATGATCCGCAGCGCTGCTGAATACAGTTTCTGACGGGAACAGGCTAACACAAGTCGGACAGATTGTCGATACCGATGGCCGGATTATACAAAAAACAAGGGGATATTTCCTATTTGACAAACCGGACCCCCGAAAGTAGAATATTTTCCAGAGCATCAAAGGC